>DAIMZU010000082.1:0-8545 GCA_036733845.1 Ramlibacter sp. | reverse complement strand
CCGATGTCCCGGTGGTGATGGCCTGCTATGCGGCCTTCCTGGTGATCTGGGGGGTGGCGCTCTGGCCGCAGGTTGGCAGCGCGCCTTTCACGCTGGCGCTGGTTCTGGCCGGCGCGCAGGCCGCCTGGCATTTCGGGATGATCCGCCATCGCGCGCGGGAGGGCTGCTTCCGCGCCTTCCGCCTGAACCACTGGCTGGGATTCACCGTCTTCGCGGGTGTTGCCGCGTCCTACCTCTGGCGCTGACCGCGGCCGGCAGGGCGAGCGAGCGTCAGCCGAAGTCCTTGCCCATTTCCTCGGCCCGCTGGCAGGCCGCGTGCATGGCCCGGACGAAAGCCTGCGGGACACCGTCGGCCTGCATCGACGTGATGGCCGCGTGGGTCGTTCCGCCCTTGGACGTGACTCGTTCGCGCAGCACCTGCAGCGGCTCCTGGGAGTCGCGGGCCAGCCGGGCGGCGCCGGAAAATGTGCCGATCGCCAGGCGCCGGGCCTGCTCCGGCCTCAGGCCCATCTCCGTGCCGGCCTGGACCATCGCTTCCAGGAACAGGAAGACATACGCGGGCCCGGAGCCCGAAAGCGCAGTCACCGCGTCCAGGCGCTCCTCGGCGTCCACCCACAGCAGCTCGCCGGTGGGGGCGATGACCTGCTCGACGCCGGCGCGGTCCGCATCCGTGACGGACTCCCGCGCAAACAGCCCTGTCATGCCCTGGGCAACCAGGGCGGGCGTGTTGGGCATGGCCCTCACGATGCGGCCGCTGCCCAGCCACTCTTCCATGCTCGCCGTGCGGATGCCTGCAGCGACACTCAGGTGCAGGCACTGGCGACTCAGGTGAGGCCGCGCCTGCGCCGCCGCTTCGCGGAAGTTCTGGGGCTTGACGGCCCAGACCACCGCGTCGGCGCGGCCCAGGGCGCGGGCGGCTCCGGGCATGGCCACGATGCCGAATTCGGCCTTCAGGCGATCGCGCGTGGGCGCATGCGGCTCCACGACCTCGATGGCCGACGCGGCCACGCCGCGCCGCCGCAGCCCGCCGATCAGCGCACTCGCCATGTTGCCGCCTCCGATGAAAGCGAGCGTTCGGAAGGCGGGAGTCGGGGCGGGGTGGTTCATCGGTGGAGTCTATGACAGCGGCACGGCGCAGTCATCGCGCGTGGCGTCGCCAGGGCAACAGCCCGCCTCGGCCGTGGCGGCGACAATGGGCGCATGCGAAGAGAAGAAGTGTTCGACCGCCTGGCGCAGGGCGGCCCCTACGACCTGGCGATCGTCGGCGGTGGCGCCACGGGGCTGGGGGTGGCCCTGGACGCCGCCGCGCGGGGCCTGTCGGTGGCGCTGGTCGAATCCCACGACTTCGGCGGCGGTACCTCGTCGCGTGCGACCAAGCTGGTGCACGGCGGCGTGCGGTACCTCGCCCAGGGACGGATCGGGCTGGTGCGGGAGGCCCTGCACGAGCGCGCGCACCTGCTGCGCAACGCGCCCCACCTGGCGCAGCCGATCGCCTTCGTGATGCCCTCGTACAAGCTCTGGGAGACGCCTTTCCACGCCGCGGGGCTCAAGGTCTATGACGCGCTTGCCGGCGAACTCGGGCTGGGCGCGACCCGCCTGCTCGGTTCCGGCGAGGTGCGCAGGAGGCTCCCGGGCCTGCGTTCCGCGGGGCTGAAGGGCGGCGTGCTGTACTGGGATGGCCAGTTCGACGACGCGCGCCTGGCGCTCACCCTGGCGCGGACCGCCGAGCGCCACGGCGCACACGTCGTGAACCACTGCGCCGCCACCGGGCTTGTGCATCAGGATGGCCGCGTGGCCGGCCTGCATTGCCGCGACGCCGAGAGCGGGCGCGAGTTCCAGGTGCGCGCTGCCTGCGTCGTCAACGCCACAGGCGTCTGGGTCGACGCCTTGCGCGCCCTCGACGCCCCCGGCGGAGGCGGCCAGGCGGCGCCCCTGGTGACACCCAGCCAGGGCGTGCACGCGGTCGTCGACAGCGCGTTCCTGCCCGGGCGCGATGCGCTGATCGTGCCGCGCACGGAGGACGGGCGGGTCCTGTTCGCCGTCCCCTGGCTCGGCAAGGTGATCCTGGGCACCACGGACACGCCCCGCCGAGACCTGCCTCGCGAGCCGGACCCCTTGCCCGGTGAACTCGATTTCATCCTGCGCGAAAGCGGCCGGTATCTCAGCCATGCTCCCCGGCTGGAAGACCTGCGCAGCGTCTGGGTCGGCCTCCGGCCGCTGGTGCGGCCCCAGGGCAGGGATGCGGCACGCACCGCGTCCGTCAGCCGGGAGCACACCATCGAGATCAGCCGCTCGGGGCTGGTCACCGTCACGGGCGGCAAATGGACAACGTACCGCTCCATGGCCGAGGATGTCCTGGCGCGGTGCGCCGCCGGCGGGCTCCTGAAGCCGACTCGCAGCGGAGTGACCACCAACTTGAGGCTGGTCGGAGGGGACGCCGCGGGCGATCCCGCCCATCCCCTCACGGCGCCGCCGGGCCTTCACCTGTATGGCAGCGACGCACCGGTCGTGCAGGCGCTTGCCGGCGCCGGCCGCATGCTGGGCGCGGGCCTGACCGAGGCCATGGTGCGCTTCGCCGCGCGCCACGAGCATGCCCGCACCGTCGAGGACATGCTGGCGCGCCGGTGGCGCCTTCTGTTCCTGGACGCCCGCGAAGCCGCGCGGCTGGCGCCCGCCGTGGCGCAGGTCCTGGCCGACGAAACCGGGACGGACCCGCAGCTGGCCGCCTTCGAGGCACTGGCCGCAAGTTATCTCCCGCCCGCCTGATCCCGCGGAGCGCCCTGGCGCTCTTTCGCGCATGGGGTGCTTGACATCCTGCGCGGATATGCCACAATCGCGGGCTCGCCTTATTTTTCCTGGCGAGAATCTTGCCTATTCGAAGGCGCGGGTGGTTTTCCTTTTTTTGAGGGGCCGCCGGCGATGACGACAGGCCCAAGACTGACCCGGTCGCCTTGCCTGCCCACATCCGTGGGAGGGGGGCAACGGGTACAAGTTGGGAATATTTGAAATGATCCAAACTGAATCCCGGCTCGAAGTTGCCGACAACACGGGCGCGAAATCCGTCCTGTGCATCAAGGTGCTCGGTGGCTCCAAGCGTCGCTACGCCAGCGTGGGCGACATCATCAAGGTGAGCGTCAAGGAAGCCGCTCCGCGCGGCCGCGTCAAGAAGGGCGAGATCTACAGCGCCGTCGTGGTGCGCACCGCCAAGGGCATCCGCCGTGGTGATGGCTCCCTCGTCAAGTTCGACGGCAATGCCGCCGTTCTGCTCAACAACAAGCTGGAGCCGATCGGCACCCGCATCTTCGGCCCGGTGACGCGCGAACTGCGCACCGAGAAGTTCATGAAGATCGTGTCCCTGGCCCCTGAAGTTCTGTAAGAGGACCCCATGAACAAGATCCGCAAAGGCGACGAAGTCATCGTCCTCGCCGGCCGTGACAAGGGCAAGCGGGGCCGCGTGGTCCTGCGCAAGGACGACGAGCACGTGCTGGTCGAGGGCATCAACCTGGTGAAGAAGCACACCAAGCCCAACCCCATGAAGGGTACGACGGGCGGCATCGTGGAGAAGTCCATGCCGATCCATCAGTCCAACGTGGCCATCTTCAATCCCGCGACCGGCAAGGCAGACCGCGTGGGCATCAAGGTCGAGGGCGACAAGCGCACGCGCGTGTTCAAGTCCTCTGGCGAACAGATCAAGACGGCCTGAGGCAGAACATGGTACGACTCAAGCAACATTACCTCGAGAAGGTGGTCCCCGAGCTGACCGCCAAGTTCGGCTACAAGTCGCCGATGGAGGTGCCGCGCATCACCAAGATCACCCTGAACATGGGTGTCTCGGAGGCCGTGGCCGACAAGAAGGTCATGGACAACGCCGTCGCCGACCTCACCAAGATCTCCGGCCAGAAGCCGGTGGTGACCAAGGCCAAGAAAGCCATCGCGGGCTTCAAGATCCGCGAGGGCCAGGCCATCGGCACCATGGTGACCCTGCGCGGCACCCGCATGTACGAGTTCCTGGACCGTTTCGTCACCGTGGCCCTGCCGCGCGTGCGCGACTTCCGTGGCATCTCCGGCCGCGCGTTCGACGGCCGTGGCAACTACAACATCGGCGTCAAGGAACAGATCATCTTCCCGGAGATCGAGTACGACAAGGTCGATGCGCTGCGTGGCCTGAACATCAGCATCACGACCACGGCCACGTCCGACGACGAGTGCAAGGCACTGCTCGCGGGCTTCCGTTTCCCGTTCAAGAATTGAAGGTGCATCGTGGCTAAGAAAGCTTTGATCGAGCGCGAGCTCAAGCGAGACGAACTGGTTGCCAAGTATGCGAAGAAGCATGCTGAACTGAAGGCGATCGCCAACGATGCCAAGAAGGGCGAGGAAGAGCGCGCCGCCGCCCGCCTCGCGCTGCAGAAGCTGCCCCGCAACGCGAACCCGACCCGCCAGCGCAACCGCTGCGCGATCACCGGTCGCCCGCGCGGCACCTTCCGCCAGTTCGGTCTGGCCCGCAACAAGATCCGCGAGATGGCCTTCACCGGCGACATCCCAGGCGTGATCAAGGCCAGCTGGTAAGCACGGCAGGAGAGACATAACATGAGCATGAGTGATCCCATTGCCGACCTGCTGACCCGCATCCGCAACGCGCAGATGGTGTCGAAGGCCACGGTGAGCGTGCCGTCTTCCAAGGTGAAGGTGGCCATCGCCCAGGTCCTCAAGGACGAGGGCTACATCGACGGCTTCCAGGTCAAGACCGAGGGCAACAAGAGCGAACTCGAAATCGCCCTCAAGTACTACGCGGGCCGCCCGGTCATCGAGCGCATCGAGCGCGTCAGCCGCCCGGGCCTTCGCATCTACAAGGGCCGTGACGCCATTCCCCAGGTCCAGAACGGCCTGGGCGTGGCCATCGTCACCACGCCGCAGGGCGTGATGACCGATCGCAAGGCGCGCGCCACCGGTGTCGGCGGCGAAGTCCTGTGCTACGTCGCCTAAGGGAAGGATAGGAACATGTCCCGAATCGGAAAAATGCCGGTCACCGTCCCCGCCGACGTGACCGTCGACATCCAGGAAGACCAGATCAGCGTCAAGGGCAAGGGCGGCCAGCTGTCGCTCGCCCTGACCCACCTGGTCCAGGTCTCCCAGCAGGATGGCAAGCTGAGCTTCACGCCGGTCGACGAATCGCGCGAAGCCAACGCCATGAGCGGCACCGTCCGCCAGCTGGTGAACAACATGGTCGTGGGCGTGACCCAGGGCTTCGAGAAGAAGCTGTCGCTGGTGGGCGTGGGCTACAAGGCCGCCGCCCAGGGCGCCAAGCTGAACCTCGCCGTCGGGTACTCGCACCCGGTGAACATCGACATGCCCGCCGGCATCACCGTCGCCACCCCGACGCCCACGGAAATCGTGGTCAAGGGTGCCGATCGCCAGGCCGTGGGCCAGGTCGCCGCCAAGATCCGTGAAGTCCGTCCGCCCGAGCCCTACAAGGGCAAGGGAATCCGCTACGCGGACGAGAAGATCACGATCAAAGAGACCAAGAAGAAGTAAGGGGCAGCATGATGTTGACCAAGAAAGAGCAGCGCCTGCGCCGCGCACGCCAGACCCGCATCCGCATTGCCCAGCAAGGCGTCGCGCGTCTGACCGTCAATCGCACCAACCTGCACATCTACGCCGCCGTGATCTCCGAAGACGGCAGCCGCGTGCTGGCCTCGGCCTCCACGCAGCAGCCTGACCTGCGCCAGTCGCTGGGCGGCTCCGGCAAGGGCGGCAACGCCTCCGCGGCAGCCGCCGTGGGCAAGGCGATCGCCGAGAAGGCCAAGGCCGCCGGCGTCGAGAAGGTCGCATTCGACCGCTCGGGTTTTGCCTACCACGGCCGCGTCAAGGCGCTGGCCGACGCCGCCCGCGAAGCCGGCCTGCAGTTCTAACGCACACGGATATTCAACATGGCAAAGATTCAAGCGAAGCCCCAGGGTGACGGTCCGGAGGACGGCCTGAAGGAAAAGATGATCGCGGTCAATCGTGTGACCAAGGTCGTCAAGGGTGGCCGGATTCTCGGTTTCGCCGCGCTGACCGTGGTCGGTGACAACGATGGCGCCGTCGGCATGGGCAAGGGCAAGTCCAAGGAAGTGCCCGCTGCCGTGCAGAAGGCGATGGAAGAAGCCCGCCGCAACATGAAGAAAGTGTCGCTCAAGAGCGGCACCATCCACCACACGGTGTACGGCCACCACGGTGCCGCCCGCGTCATGATGGCGCCGGCCCCCAAGGGGACCGGCATCATCGCCGGCGGTCCGATGCGCGCGGTGTTCGAGGTCATGGGCATCACCGACATCGTGGCCAAGAGCCACGGCTCGAGCAACCCGTACAACATGGTTCGCGCCACGCTCGACGCCCTCAAGAACCTGACCACGCCCGGCCAGGTTGCGGCCAAGCGCGGCAAGTCCGTCGAAGACATCTTCGCGGCCTGATGGAGTCCTGAAAATGGCAAACGAACAGCAACAGCAACAGACCGTGAAGATCCAGCTGGTACGCAGCCCGATCGGCACCAAGGAATCGCACCGCGCAACGGTGCGCGGCCTGGGTCTGCGCAAGCTCAACAGCGTGAGCGAGCTGCAGGACACCCCCGAGGTGCGCGGCATGGTCAACAAGATCTCCTACCTGGTCAAGGTCCTCTGAAAAGAGCAGTGAGCACGAGAGGAACACCACCATGCAACTGAATGACATCAAGCCCGCAGCGGGCGCCAAGCATGCCAAGCGCCGTGTCGGCCGTGGCATCGGCTCCGGCCTGGGCAAGACGGCCGGTCGCGGCCACAAGGGCCAGAAGTCCCGTTCGGGCGGCTATCACAAGGTCGGCTTCGAAGGCGGCCAGATGCCCCTGCAGCGCCGGCTGCCCAAGCGTGGCTTCAAGTCGCAGACGCTCAAGTACAACGCCGAGGTGACTCTTGCTTCCCTCGAGAAGCTGGGTGCCGCCGAAGTCGACGTGCTGGCCCTGAAGGCCGCCGGGCTCGTTCCCGAACTCGCCCGCGTGGTCAAGGTCATCAAGTCGGGCGAGCTCACGCGCGCCGTCAAGCTGACCGGCATCGGCGCCACCGCCGGCGCCAAGGCCGCCATCGAAGCGGCCGGCGGCAGCCTGGCCTGACCGGATCCGAGGAAGGTACACCCACGTGGCAACGAGCGCAGCCCAGATCGCCCGGACCGGCAAGTTCGGCGACCTGCGTCGCCGGCTGGTTTTCCTGCTGCTGGCCCTGGTGGTCTATCGCATCGGCGCGCACATCCCCGTGCCGGGCATCGACCCCACCCAGCTTGCGGCCCTGTTCCAGGGGCAGCAAGGCGGAATCCTGAGCCTGTTCAACATGTTCTCGGGCGGAGCGTTGTCGCGATTCGCGATCTTCGCGCTCGGGATCATGCCGTACATCTCGGCCTCCATCATCATGCAGCTGCTCACCTACGTCGTTCCGACGTTCGAGCAGCTCAAGAAGGAGGGCGAGGCCGGACGGCGCAAGATCACTCAGTACACCCGCTACGGGACCCTGGGCCTGGCCATCTTCCAGTCGCTGTCCATCGCGATCGCGCTGGAAAGCCAGGCGGGCCTGGTGGTCAGCCCGGGCTTCGGCTTCCGGATGACCGCCGTGGTCAGCCTGACTGCCGGCACCATGTTCCTGATGTGGCTGGGCGAGCAGATCACCGAGCGCGGCCTGGGCAACGGGATCTCGATCCTGATCTTCGCCAGCATCGCCGCGGGGTTGCCCTCGGCCATCGGCGGTCTTCTGGAGCTGGTGCGAACCGGTGCCATGAGCATCATCGTGTCACTGCTGATCGTCGCCCTGGTTGGCGTCGTGACCTGGTTCGTGGTGTTCGTCGAGCGCGGCCAGCGCAAGATCCTCGTCAACTATGCGCGGCGACAGGTGGGCAACAAGGTGTACGGCGGTCAGTCGTCGCACCTTCCCCTGAAGCTGAACATGGCTGGCGTGATCCCGCCGATCTTCGCGTCGTCCATCATCCTGCTGCCCGCAACGGTGGTCGGCTGGTTCTCGGCAGGTGACTCCATGCGCTGGCTGCGTGACATCGCGGCCACGCTGGCACCCGGCCAGCCGGTCTACGTGATGCTGTACGCCGCCGCCATCATCTTCTTCTGCTTCTTCTACACCGCGCTGGTGTTCAACAGCAGGGAGACGGCGGACAACCTGAAGAAGAGCGGTGCGTTCATCCCCGGGATCCGTCCCGGCGACCAGACCGCCCGCTACATCGACAAGATCCTGGTGCGCCTGACGCTGGCCGGTGCCGTGTACATCACGCTCGTGTGCCTGCTGCCGGAGTTCCTGATCCTTCGCTACAACGTGCCCTTCTACTTCGGCGGTACCTCGCTGCTGATCATCGTGGTGGTGACCATGGACTTCATGGCCCAGGTCCAGAACTACCTGATGTCCCAGCAGTACGAATCCCTGCTGAAGAAGGCCAACTTCAAGCCCTCGGCCGGCGGCTGATTGAACAGTATTTAGGAGAAAGACCCATGAGAGTTTCGGCTTCCGTCAAGAAGATCTGCCGCAACTGCAAGATCATCCGC
>DAIMZU010000081.1:0-8597 GCA_036733845.1 Ramlibacter sp. | reverse complement strand
CTGACGGTGAGCAGGCGCTGGTCTTCCTTGGTGTAGATGTCGTTGGTGATGGCGACCAGGTCCCAGCGCTCGCGCATGGCCTTGCACAGCATCTCCAGCAGGGTGGTCTTGCCCGAGCCGACCGGCCCCCCGATGCCCACGCGCAGGGGCGGAAGTTTCTTGGTGCGGCCGGGAATCTGGTGCAGGTTCATGATCGGAAAAGGCGTGAGTACTGGTCTTCGTGGCGGGCCGAGAGGATGGCCAGCACGGGGGAGAAGGACTGTCGTTCAGAGGGTGCGAGCGACAGCGCGTGGTCGACGGCGGCAGGGATCGCGGCGGCAAGCCGCGCAAGAATGCGCTGCCCGGCGCCCTGGCCGAGCGGCACGGCCTTGATGGCGGCCTGCGCCATGTTCTCGGCCCAGCCGAACGCGAAGGCGTGGCAAGCCTGCCTTGGCGACGCGCCGCCCTGGGCGGCGGCGATGGCAAAGGCGACGGGGTGGCTGGTGACTGGCGCCGCGGCGCCGTCAGCCCACGCGCCGGGGCCGGCGCGCAGGGACTTCATCCACTCGCGCATTGAGCGGCCCATCTGTTCGGACTGTGCGCGAAGCTCGCGGGTTTCGCGGGTGCGCAGCACCCAGGCGTCGAGGTCCGCCACACGTTGAACGTCGCCATCGCGCCATGCCCCGATGGCCTCGCCGACGACGGCGATGTCGCTGCGGGCCAGCGTCAGCTGAAGCTGGTCGCACAGCCAGGAGGCGGCCGAAGCCTCGTCCGTCACGCGGCCCGCATCGACTGCGGATTCCAGGCCTTCGGAATACGAGAAGCCGCCGACCGGCAAGGCAGGCGAGGCCAGCCAGATCAGCTGCAGCAGGCTGGCGCCGGAGATCGCCTCGGCCGGGTCCGTGTCAGTGACCATGTTCGTGCGGATGCCGGGGCTCGTGCCCGGCATGTTCGTGGCCATCGTGGCCGTGGTCATGGGGAGCATGGTTCGAGTGGTCGTGGTGCGAGTGGCCGTGCCCGTGGCCCCGGCCGGCGTACGCGCCGGCCTCAGGCTCGAAGGGGCGCTCGGCGGGCGTGACGATCAGGTGCATCGCACGCAGCATCTCGGCGAGCACGTGGTCGGGCTCGATGTGCAGGTGCCCGGGATGAAGCTCGATGGGAACATGCCGGTTGCCCAGGTGGTAGGCGGCGCGCACGAGGTCGAAGGGGCTGCCGTGCGCGGTGCAGGGGGTCACCACGAGCACCGGCTGCGGGGCGGCCAGGACGCGGACCAGCGAGCCGTCCTGGGCCACCAGGACATCGCCGCCCCTGGCCACCGTGCCACGCGCGAGGAAGACGCCCAGCCTGCGGCCGGAGGAGTCGGTGCACTCGAAGCGGCTCTTCTGGCGAAGGTCCCAGTCGAGTTCGACGGTGGGCGCGCGCCGCAGGAGGGCGGGCGCGAGGCCTTGGCCGGAGGGGAGGCATTTGTTCAGGTGGAGCATGGTCTTTCGTTGTCTCGGTTGTTGCTTCGTTCGGGTTTGGGGGTCCCCTCCGTTCGGGCTGAACCCCCTCCGTTCGGGCTGAGCCCCCCTCCGTTCGGGCTGAGCTTGTCGAAGCCTCGCGCTCATGAAGTGGCTTTGATCAACGAAGTCTCACTCAGACAGGCCCTTCGACAGGCTCAGGCCCTTCGACAGGCTCAGGCCCTTCGACAAGCTCAGGACAATCGGAAGAGAGATCCATTCGCGCAGAACCTCCCCTCCGTTCGGGCTGAGCTTGTCGAAGCCTTGCGCGCATGAAGTAGCTTCGATCAACGAAGCCTCACTCGCACAGGCCCTTCGACAAGCTCAGGCCCTTCGACAAGCTCAGGATGATCGGGAAGAAGATCCATTCGCGCTGAGCCCCCCTCCGTTCGGGCTGAGCCTGTCGAAGCCCCGCCACGCATGATGAAGCACTTCCTCAAAACAGGAAATACCGCTGCGCCATCGGCAGCACCCGCGCCGGCTCGCACACCAGCAACTGCCCGTCGGCGCGCACCGCGTAGGTCTGCGCGTCGATCTCCATCTTCGGAAGCCAGTCGTTGTGCACCATGTGCTGCTTGCGGACGCCGCGGATGCCATGGGCCACGCCGATCTCCTTGGACAGGCCGATCCGCTGCGGCACGCCTGCGTCCAGCGCGGCGCGGGAGACGAAGGTGATGGACGAGCGCGCCAGCGACCGTCCGAAGCTCGCGAACATGGGCCGGTAGTGCACGGGCTGAGGCGTCGGAATGGACGCATTCGGATCGCCCATCGCCGCCAGGGCAATGCTTCCGCCCTTGAGGACGGTCGCCGGCTTGACGCCGAAGAAGGCAGGCTTCCAGAGCACCAGGTCGGCCCACTTTCCGGGCTCGATGCTGCCGACCTCGTGGCTGATGCCGTGCGCGATCGCGGGATTGATCGTGTACTTGGCCACGTAGCGCCGCACGCGCGCATTGTCGTGGCGCTCGGTGTCGCCGGGCAGCTTGCCGCGCTGCACCTTCATCTTGTGCGCTGTCTGCCATGTCCGCAGGATCACCTCGCCCACGCGGCCCATGGCCTGGCTGTCGCTGGACATCATGCTGATCGCGCCCAGGTCGTGCAGGATGTCCTCTGCCGCGATGGTCTCGCGGCGGATGCGGCTTTCGGCGAAGGCGAGGTCTTCGGCGATCGCCGGGTCCAGGTGGTGGCACACCATCAGCATGTCGACGTGCTCGTCGAGCGTGTTGACGGTGTAGGGCATCGTGGGGTTGGTCGAGGACGGCAGGAAGTTGGCCTCGCCCACGACGCGCAGGATGTCGGGCGCATGGCCCCCTCCGGCGCCTTCGGTGTGGAAGGCGCAGATCCCGCGGCCGCGGGTCGCTGCGATGGTGTCCTCGACGAAGCCCGACTCGTTGAGCGTGTCCGAGTGCAGCGCCACCTGGATGTCCATGTCCTCGGCCACGGAGAGGCACTGGTCGATCGCACTGGGGGTCGAGCCCCAGTCCTCGTGCAGCTTGAGGCCGATCGCGCCGGCCTCCACCTGCTCGCGCAGGCCCTGGGGCTGGCTGGCGTTGCCCTTCCCCATGAAGCCGAGGTTCATGGGGAAAGCCTCGGCCGCCTGCAGCATGCGCTCCATGTGCCAGGGCCCTGGCGTGCAGGTGGTGGCGAAGGTGCCGGTGGCCGGGCCGGTGCCGCCACCGAACATCGTGGTGATGCCCGAAGCCAGGGCTTCATCGATCTGCTGCGGGCAGATGAAATGGATGTGGCTGTCGATGCCGCCGGCCGTGACGATCTGGCCCTCGCAGGCGATGATCTCGGTCCCGGGGCCGATGATGATGTCTACCCCGGGTTGCGTGTCGGGGTTGCCTGCCTTCCCGATGGCCGCGATGCGCCCGTCCTTCAGGCCGATGTCGGCCTTGACGATGCCCCAGTGCTCGATGATGACCGCGTTGGTCAGCACCGTGTCCATCGCGCCCTGCGCGCGGCTGCGCTGGCTTTGCGCCATTCCGTCGCGGATGGTCTTGCCGCCGCCGAACTTCACTTCCTCGCCGTAGCCGCCCGCGCGCAGCGTGTAGTCGTCCTCGACCTCGACCACCAGGTCGGTGTCGGCCAGGCGGATGCGGTCGCCCCGCGTGGGGCCGTACATCTCCGCATAGGCGCGGCGCCCGATCATTCCTGCCATCTCAGAGCCCTCCCCGCACGAGGCCGCGGAATCCGTGCACCACGCGGCCGCCGCCGAGCGACACGAGTTCGACGGTGCGCTGCTGTCCCGGCTCGAATCGCACGGCCATGCCCGAGGGAATGTTCAGGCGCATCCCGCGTGCGGCGTCCCGGTCGAAGTCCAGCGCGGCGTTGGTCTCGGCGAAGTGGTAGTGCGATCCGACCTGGACCGGCCGCTCGGCGGTGTTGCGCACCACCACCGTGAGCGTCGGGCGGCCGGGGTTGAGGTCGTGCTCGCCGTCGTCGATGAGGAACTCGCCGGGCAGCATCATCACTTGCCGCCGCGCGAGAGCCAGACCGCCAGTGCGGCAAGCGCCGCCACGCCAAGGATGCCGAAGACGTCCGTGGCGTGCCAGTGCGAGCCGGACAGGCCGTGGCCCTCATGGGCGAGGGCAGGTACGGCGAAGGCGGCCAGGGCCGCCGCGCGGCCGATGCGGTGGAGACGTTTCATGGATTTTGGTGGGTTCAGAGGATCGGCTGGTGGACGGTGACCAGCTTGGTCCCGTCGACGAAGGTGGCCTCGACCTGGATGTCGTGGATCATTTCGGGCACGCCCTCCATCACGTCGGCGCGGGTGAGCACCTGCCGCCCCGCGGACATCAGTTCGGCGACGGTCCTGCCGTCGCGCGCACCCTCGAGAACCGCCGCCGTGATCAGCGCGACGGCCTCCGGGTAGTTCAGTTTCAGGCCACGGGCCTTGCGCCGCTCGGCCAGGAGAGCGGCGGTGAAGATCAGCAGCTTGTCTTTTTCGCGGGGAGTCAGGTCCATGGAGGAGGGCGGGATGTGTCGAGGGGAACTGCAAGCCCCGTGCCAGTTGGCGCGCAACTTGCACCGTTGCCGGCGTGCCAGATGCTTCGCCCGCGGTCGCCACCGCCAGCCTGCCCGACGATGCGCCCCAGCGCGTGGTCAAGGTGCGCCGCGACTACAACGGCTGGGTGGCCAGCGAGACCATGGAGGACTACGCCCTGCGCTACACGCCGGGGCGCTTCAGGCGCTGGTCGATCTTCCGCGTGGCCAATACCGCCTTCGGGTCGGCCTCGTTCCTGATCCTGGAGGCGGTCGGCGCGACGCTGCTGGTGCAGTACGGCTTCGCCAACGCGTTCTGGGCCATCCTCGCCACCGGCCTGGTCATCTTCCTGGCGGGACTTCCGATCAGCGTGTATGCCGCGCGCCACGGCGTCGACATGGACCTGCTCACGCGCGGCGCGGGATTCGGCTACATCGGATCGACCCTCACCTCGCTGGTCTACGCGTCCTTCACCTTCATCTTCTTCGCCCTCGAAGCGGCCGTGATGGCGTACGCGCTGGAGCTTGCGCTGGACATCCCGCCGGCCTGGGGCTACCTGGTGTGCGCGCTCGTCGTGATCCCGCTGGTGACCCACGGCATCTCCGCCATCAGCCGCCTGCAGGCCTGGACCCAGCCGCTGTGGCTGGTGATGCTGATCGTGCCCTTTGCCTATGTGCTCGCGCGCAATCCCGGTGCATTCGGGGGCATCGTGCACCATGCCGGTGAGCGGGGCGGCACGGCCGCCTTCGACCTGCACCTGTTCGGTGCGGCCCTGACGGTGGGCGTTGCGCTGATCACCCAGATGGGCGAGCAGGCCGACTACCTGCGCTTCATGCCGGCGCGCACGCCCGCCAACCGCTTGCGCTGGTGGGCCGGCGTGCTGGCCGGAGGGCCAGGCTGGGTGGTGCTGGGCGTGCTCAAGATGCTTGGCGGGGCCTTGCTGGCCTGGCTCGCGATCCAGCACATGGTGCCGGCGGAGCGCGCGGTCGACCCCAACCAGATGTACCTGGTCGCCTACGAATACGTGTTCCCGCATTTCGGCTGGGCGGTGGCGGCCACGGCACTGTTCGTGGTGGTGTCGCAGTTGAAGATCAACGTCACGAACGCCTACGCCGGATCGCTGGCCTGGTCCAATTTCTTCTCGCGGGTGACGCACAGCCATCCGGGGCGCGTGGTGTGGGTGGTCTTCAACATCCTGATCGCCTTCATGCTCATGGAGATGGAGGTGTTCCAGGCACTGGGCGCGGTGCTGGGCCTGTACTCCAACATCGCCATCGCGTGGTTCATGGCGGTGGTGGCCGACCTCGTGGTCAACAAGCCGCTCGGGCTGTCTCCGCCCGGCATCGAGTTCAAGCGCGCCCACCTCTGGGACGTGAATCCCGTCGGCGTGGGCGCGATGGCGCTGGCCTCAGGGCTGTCGATCCCGGCGCACCTCGGCGCCTTCGGACCCTCGGCCCAGGCCTTCTCGGCGCTGATCGCCCTGGGCGTAGCCTTCACCGCCTCGCCGCTGATCGCCTGGGGCACCCGGGGCCGCTACTACCTCGCACGCCAACCCTGCCGCAGCGGGGCGCCCGTGGCTGGTGCCGGGGCCCTCCAGCGCTGCATCGTGTGCGAACGCGAGTACGAGGCGCCGGACATGGCCCACTGCCCCGCCTACCAGGGCCGCATCTGCTCGCTGTGCTGCACGCTGGATGCACGCTGCGGCGACCTGTGCAAGCCGCACGCGAGCCTGTCGGCCCAGTGGCGCGCGAGCCTGCGTCGGCTGCTGCCCCGGCGGGCCTGGCCCTTCCTCGATGCGGGGCTCGGCCACTTCGTCCTGCTGATGGCGGTGATCGCCCCGGTGCTCGGTGCGGTGTTCGGGTTTCTCTGGCGCCAGCAGGTGGGCGCGATCCCTGCCGGCGGGGTCGCGTCCGAACTCGTTGCCGCATCCCTTGGCGCGGGCTTTCTCAAGGCCTACCTGGCCTTGCTGGTGGTGCTTGGCGTGGTGGCCTGGTGGCTGGTGCTCGCGCACAAGACGCGGCAGGTCGCGCAGGAGGAGTCCAATCGCCAGACCCGCCGCCTCGTCCGGGAGATTGAACTGCACCGGCGCACCGACCAGGCGTTACAGCAGGCGCGCCGTGTGGCCGACCAAGCGCGGCAGGCGGCCGAACAGGCCAACCAGGCCAAGAGCCGCTACATCAGCGCCGTCAGCCACGAATTGCGTACTCCCCTCAACAGCATCCTGGGTTATGCACAGCTCATGGGGGAGGATCCGCAGGTGCCGCCGCACCGCCGGCAGGCGGTGGACGTCATCCGGCGTGCTGGCGAACACCTGCTGTCGCTCATCGAAGGCACGCTGGACATCGCCCGCATCGAGGCCGGCAAGCTGCGGCTGGACGTCGCGCCGATGCGCTTTGCCGATTGCGTGCACGAGGTCGCCGGCCTGTTCGAGCTGGAGGCGGCCGGCAAGGGGCTGGCCTTCCACTTCGAGCCGCAGGGCGAGCTGCCGCAGCTGGTGCGTGCGGATGAAAAGCGCCTGCGCCAGATCCTGATCAACCTGGTGGGCAACGCAGTCAAGTTCACCGCCGAGGGGCGGATCACGATGCGGGTGCGCCATGCCATGCAGATGGCGCAGATCGACGTCGAGGACACGGGCTGCGGCATGGCGGCGCTGGAAATCGCGCGGGTGTTCGAGCCCTTCGCGCGCGGCAGCGGCGGGCACGCGGCGCCCGGTGCCGGCCTGGGCCTGACCATCGCCAAGATGCTCACCGACCTGATGGGCGGCGAGCTGACCGTGCGCAGCGCGCCCGGACAGGGGACAGCCTTTCGCGTGCGCCTGTTCCTGCCGCAGGTCCACGAGGCTGCGCCGGCGCAGGTCACGGCGCCGGGGAGGCGCGGCTACGAGGGCCGGCGCAGGCGAATTCTGGTCGTCGACAACGAAGAGCCCGACCGCGAACTGCTGGTCCAGTTGCTGGCGCCGCTGGGCTTCGAGGTGCGTACGGCCGCCAGCGGACATGATGCGCTCGACCTGCTGGCCGCCGGCCTCGCGCCCGACGCCATCCTGCTGGACCTCGCCATGCCGGGCATCGACGGCTGGGAGACACTGCGCCGCCTGCGGGCGATGCCGGGGTCCATCCAGCCGCAGGTGGCCATCGTCTCGGCCAACGCCTTCGACAAGGGCCTGGAGAACACGCTTGATGTCGCGCCGGAGGACTTCATCGTCAAGCCGGTGCGACACGGCGAGTTGCTCGACTGGCTGGGGCGCCGGCTCAGACTCGCCTGGACGGCGCAGCCGGCAAGGGCGACAGCCCGCCCGCCAGCGGTCGATCCGCCGCGGCCGGACGCCGACGCGCTCGCGGCCTTGCGGGAGCTGGTGCAGATCGGCTATCCGCGTGGCCTGCTGAACCGCCTCGACGAGATCGAGCGTGTCCAGCCCGAGAGCGCGGCCTTCTGCAACGCGCTCCGCGAACTGGCCCGGGGGTTCAGGTTCGAGGACATGGCCCGACTCATCGATGCCGCGCCGGGAGGGCAGCCGGCATGACCGTGCCCCCCGCCTTGGCCGCTCCGCTGGCTGGCACGCTCGACCGGCTGCGCTCGGACGTGGTGCTGGTCGTCGACGACGTGCCGGAGAACATCGCGATGCTGCACGACGCGCTCGACGAGAGCGGCTACACCGTGCTGGTCGCCACGAACGGCGAGGCGGCGCTGCAGCGCGCCACACAGGTCCTGCCGGACATCGTTCTGCTCGACGCCATCATGCCGGGCATGGACGGCTTCGAGGTCGCACGCCGCCTCAAGGCTGATGCCGCCACGGCGGCCATTCCCATCGTCTTCATGACGGGGTTGACCGAAACCGAGCACCTCGAGGCTGCGCTGGCTGCGGGCGCCTGCGACTACGTCACCAAGCCGATCAAGCCGAGGGAGGTGCTCGCGCGCATGGGGGTGCACCTGCGCGGCGCGCGGCAAGCCCGGCAGACACGCAACGCGCTCGATGCGTTCGGCTACGCGAGCCTGTCCGTGCGGGCGAACGATGGCCGGCTGATGTGGCAGACGGCGCTGGCGCGCGAGTTGCTGCAGGCGTGGTTCGGCGCCGAGATGACGCGCCGCCCCGGCCACCTGCCGGCCGTCGCGCTCGAGTGGCTGCAGCGGTATCTCGC
>DAIMZU010000080.1:0-8605 GCA_036733845.1 Ramlibacter sp. | reverse complement strand
CTCTACCCCGAAGGGCCCGCGGTGTGCCACAACGTGCTCGTGCATCCGCCAAGCGGCCTGGTGGCTGGGGACGTGCTCGACATCGACGTCGAAGTGGCCAGCGGCGCCCAGGCGCTGGTGACCACCCCCGGTGCCGGGCGTTTCTATCGCAGCGACGGCGAGTCTGCCATCCAGAAGGCGCGGCTGCGCCTGGCCGGAGGCGCGCGGCTCGAATGGCTGCCGCTGGAGACGATCTACTACAGCGGCTGCCGGGCCGAGAACCGCCTGTCGCTCGAACTGGGTGAAGGGTCCGAGCTGATCGGCTGGGACGTCGCGGCGCTGGGGCTGCCGGCGGCGGGCCGGCCGTTCGAGCAGGGCAGCGTGCTGCAGGAAATCTGCTTGGGCGATGCCTGGCTGGAGCGCGGCCGCATGGAGGCCACGGACACGCTGCTGATGGACGGTCCCTTGGGGCTGGCGGGGCACCGCTGTCTCGCCACTCTCTTCCTCGTGACCGGCTCCGACCTGGCTCGGGAGCGGCGTGAGCAGGTACTCACACTGGCACGGGAGTGCATCGCCGCGCAGGACCTCGTGCTGGCCGGCGCCACTTCGCCGCATCCACGCGTGGTGGTGGTGCGTGCAGTGGCGCCGGTGGTGGAGCCCGCGATGGCGCTGGTCAAGTCGATCCGGAATGCCTGGCGGCCGGCGCTGTGGAGCCAGGCGTCCTGCCTGCCGCGAACCTGGGCGCTGTAGGGCGGCTGCCAGACTCCGGACATACCGCGCTCCCAGGGTCCCGCGCTCGCGGCGAAGACGGCGAAGCAGCGGCGGCGCCCTGTCCTACGCCCGCTTTCGCCAATGCGCCCACGGATGCGCTGCCCCCTCCGGCGCCCCGGACCGTGCCCTGCGTCA
The DNA here is from genome assembly GCA_036733845.1 of Ramlibacter sp. Lineage (GTDB taxonomy): Bacteria > Pseudomonadota > Gammaproteobacteria > Burkholderiales > Burkholderiaceae_C > Ramlibacter. Next base: position 7,720 of record DAIMZU010000080.1, on the reverse strand, counting down.
TGCTTGGCTCCAGGAGCAAAGACCATGAACCCGCGCACTTCCCCCCCACGCCGACATCGTGGCCTGGCCGCATTCGGCATCGCGGCCCTGCTCGCCATGGCGGCCACGGCCCAGGTCTCCAACCTCGACGGAACCGCCGCGCTGGCGCCCCCGGACCCTGCGCTGCTCGCCGCCGCGCTGGGAGCCGCCCCGGAACAGCCGGTCGCAGACGAGGCGAGGTGAACCATGGGAACGCACGGCAAAGGCAGTGACCAGCGCCCGCCCGGCAAGGCGGAGCACGGGTACCGCAATGAAGTGTCCTGGGACGGCGGCAAGGGCTTCCAGCCCTACCAGAACCAGGGCGACAAGGAAGGGCACGAGCCCGGCCTCGCGCATGACCATGCGCAGGGCGACCGGGGGGAGCACTCGGGCACGAACATCGAACAGCTCGACGAGGTCAAGCGCAAGCCTTGAAGCGGACCCGCCCAGGGGTGCGATTCAATGCATGCGAGCCTGAACCTGCCGTGCCAGCCGCCCGAAGCGCTGCCGGTACTGCGCCGGGCTCAGGCCGACCTTGCGCCTGAACAGCTGGGTGAAGAAGCGCGTATCGCTGTAGCCGACGTCAAGCGCCACGCTTTCCACCGCCACCTCGCCCATCTCCAGCATCTGCTTGGCTTCCTCGAGCCTCACATGGTGGATGTACTCGATCGGCGCCATTCCAATCGCCTGCGTGAACCGGCGCTTGAAGGTGCGCTCGGCCATGCGTGACAGCGCCACCATCTGCGCGACTGGCGACGGATCGGCGTAATGCACCGCCGCCCACTGCTGGCAACTTGCGATCACCGGATCGGCCGCGCGCGAGCCGTGGGTGAGCGAAGCGTAAGCCTGCGCGCTCGCCTCGTTCAGGTGCATCAGGTAAATGCGGGCGACGCGCATGGCTTCCTGTGCCCCGGCAAATCGGGCGATCAGCGCGAGCGCGAGCAGGTGCCATGACACGCCGCTGCCCGCCATCAGCACGCGGCCGCCCTCGCCCGTGACCACAAGCCCGCGCTCCGCATCCCAACGGGTCAGCGGGTGGCTGCGCCGGAGGTGCTCGCAATAGGCCCAGTGCGTAGTCCCGTCGAGACCGTCGAGCAGCCCGGTTCGCGCGAGCAGCAGCGCGCCGGAACAGGCCGATGCCAGCATGCCCCCGGCGGCATGGCAGCCAGTGAGCCATCGCACGATGGGATCGAACTCGGGGCCCAGTTCCTCGCCCGGGGGAATGCCGAGATCCGAGACGATCACGACCCGCGGGGAGGGTACCTGCGCCATCGATGCATCGGGGACGATGCGCACGCCGTTGATCGTGGTCAGTGGAGCTCCGTCGGCGGTCACGACGAGTGGACGGAAGGGCGAGGGCTCGACCGGCCCGCCATGCAGCACCGACCAGTCGCGCCGCACGCTCTGCAGTGCATCGTAGAAGCCGAACAGGGTCGCGGCAGAGGACTCGGGCGTGGCGAGCAGCGCGACAGTGATGGGTGCGGCGTGCGTGGACATGACGGGCAAGCAATCACGTTGGCCGGAATGACCGCTTTGTTGCATGAACAGCCTTTATGTGCAAGGTCCCACGGATCGACACTGGCGGCGACCCGGCTTCCTCGCCGGTGCAAGCTCCCCGTCACCCCAAGGACACACGCCATGAAAGATTCGCTCGGATTGCCCCTTACCGGAGCCAGCGGCGTCTCGCTGGACGCCTACCAGCGCGCGCTGGACCAGTTTCGTTGCCTCGTCGGCGACCCCGCGGCCGAGGCCGAGCGGGCCATCACCGCCAGCCCCGCCATGCCCATGGCCCACCTGCTCAAGGCCTGGCTGAACCTGCTCGGCACGGACGCGGCGGCGCATCCCGTGGCACAAGCCGCGTGCATGGCTGCGGCGCGGCTCGCGCTCGACGAACGGGAGTCGCTCCACCTGAAGGCGGCAACCCATCTCTGCGAAGGGCAATGGACGGCGGCGGCCCGTGTGCTGGAAGACCTGACCATCCGCTTTCCCCGCGACCTGCTGGCGCTGCAGGTGGGTCACCAGATCGACTACTTCACAGGCGATGCGCGCATGCTGCGCGACCGCGTCGCCCGGGTACTGCCCCGGTGGGACCGTGGCATGCCCGGCTACCACGCCGTGCTGGGCATGCACGCCTTTGGTCTCGAGGAAACCGGCAACTACGCTGGCGCCGAGCGGCAAGGCCGCCTCGCCGTTGAGCTGGAGCCCCGCGACGGATGGGCCTGGCATGCCGTCGCGCATGTGCACGAAATGCGCAATGAGCCGAAGTCCGGGCTCGAGTGGCTCGGAGCGGACACCGTGTCGTGGAGCGACGACAGCTTCTTCGCCGTCCACAACTGGTGGCACATGGCCCTGTTCCAGCTGGAGCTCGGCGACGAGGACGAGGCGCTGCGGCTGTACGACGAGGCGATCGCAAATGGCTCGGAAGTCACGCTTGACCTGGTCGACGCGAGCGCCATGCTCTGGCGCCTGCAATTGCGCGGCATGGACCTGGGCGCACGCTGGGACGCCGTGGCCGACCGCTGGCAGGCCTGCGGCGTGCCGGGCCTGTATGCCTTCAACGACCTGCACATGTTGATGGCCTACATCGGCGCAGGCCGCGAATCCGCCGTGCAGGCGGTCCTGCGGGCGCTGCGCGAGGCGGTCCGCTCAGGCGCGGACAACGCGCGATTCACCCGCGAGGTGGGACTGCCCGCAGGCGCCGCCCTGGAGGCGTTCGCACAAGGTCGGTTTCGCGCCTGCGCGGACCTGCTGCGGGACATCCGCAGCCAGGCACACCGCTTCGGCGGCAGCCACGCCCAGCGCGACCTGCTGGACCTCACGCTCCTGGCGGCGGCCGAACGGTCGGGGCAGGAGGATCTTGCGCGCGCGCTGCAGTGGGAGCGGCAGGCGCTCAGGCCACGCAGCACGGCGGGCCACCTCGCGCTGGCGGCATAGCGACCCATTCCCCCGCCGATTGGCAATGAATCGCCGCAGACGCTGGGGATCCACTGCCTTGCGCAATAACGAAGGCATGCGGCTGCGGATTCGAAGCCCACGGCGCGGCGCACCGGGCTATATTGCGAGGGTCACCACTTCCGCGGGTCCCCCATGAACAATCCCGGCAGTCTGGAAGAGTTCCGGCAGTCCCCCCTCGTCCAGGGATGCGACGAAGTCCGTGAGCGCGAGTGGCCCGCCAGCACCGTCCTGGCCGAGCACGCGCATCCCTTCGCGGCGCGCGCCCTGGTGGTGCGCGGCGAGATGTGGCTTCGCATCGGCGACTTGCCCGAGCAGCACCTGCGCGCCGGCGACACCTTCGAGGTGGGGCGCGGCGTGACGCACGCCGAGCGCTATGGCCCGGAGGGCGCGACCTTCTGGGTCGGTCGCTTCCGCTGAGCACTGACAGCGCCGCCAGGCGCTACACCACGCCCTGCGCCAGCATTGCGTCTGCGACCTTCACGAAGCCGGCGATGTTCGCGCCGTCCACGTAGCTGATGCGGCCGCCATCGCGGCGGCCGTAGCGCACGCAGGCCTCGTGGATGTCCTTCATGATGGTGCGAAGGCGGGCGTCGACGTCCTCACGTGGCCAGCCCATGCGCAGCGCGTTCTGGCTCATTTCCAGGCCCGAGGTCGCCACGCCGCCGGCGTTGCTCGCCTTGCCCGGCGCGAACAGCACACCCGCTTCCTCGAAGGCATGCACCGCCTCCAGCGTGGAGGGCATGTTGGCGCCTTCGGCCACGCAGCGCACGCCGTTGGCCACCAGGGTGCGCGCGTCCGCTCCGTCCAGCTCGTTCTGCGTGGCGCAGGGCAAGGCCACATCGACCGGTACGCTCCAGGGGCTGCGCCCGGCGTGGAACTCGAGTCCCATGGCCTTGGCGTAGTCGCTCACGCGGGCCTTGCGGACGTTCTTGTAGTCCTGCAGGCAGGCGAGCTTCTCGGGAGTGAAGCCCGCGGGGTCGTGCACCATGCCTTCCGAATCCGACACGGTGATCACCCGGGCACCCAGTGACATCGCCTTCTCGATCGCGTGCTGCGCGACATTGCCGGCGCCCGAGACGCTCACGCGCAAGCCGTCGAAGGCCAGGCCGGCGTCGTCCAGCATTTCCTGGGCGAAGTACACCAGGCCCCAGCCGGTCGCCTCGGTGCGAATGAGCGAGCCGCCAAAGGACAGGCCCTTGCCGGTGAAGACGCCGGCCGCGGTGTTGCTCAGTTTTTTCATCATGCCGGTCATGAAGCCGACCTCCCGCGCGCCCACGCCGATATCGCCGGCCGGAACGTCGGTGTCCTCACCGATATGGCGGAAAAGCTCGGTCATGAAGGCCTGGCAGAACCGCATGACTTCGGCGTCGCTGCGGCCCTTGGGATTGAAGTCGGCGCCGCCCTTGCCGCCGCCCATGGGCAGTGTGGTGAGCGCGTTCTTGAAGGTCTGCTCGAAGGCCAGGAACTTCAGGACCGACACGGTGACGGTGGGGTGGAAGCGCAGCCCGCCCTTGTAAGGACCGATGGCCATGCTGTGCTGCACCCGCCAGCCGCGGTTGACCTGCACCTGCTCACGGTCGTCCACCCAGGCCACCCGGAACTGGATGATGCGCTCGGGCTCCACCAGACGCTCGAGCAGCGCCTGTTCGCGGTAGCGTGGGTGGGCGTCGATGAAGGGCCACAGGCTTTCCATCACCTCGGTGACGGCTTGGTGGAACTCGGGCTCGTTCGGATTGCGGCGCTGCACGCCGGCCAGGAATTCAGGAAGGGACGATGTGGTCATGCACCATTCTGGCGCATTTCAGCGGCGCCAAGAATTGCGCCAGGTCAAGAACCGTATCCGGGTCAGATCGCCACCAGCTGACGGATGCCCCGCTGCGCCATCTCGCTGCCCGGGCCGCGGGCGATCACTTCGCCACGCTCCATCACCACGTAGTGGTCGGCGAGCGCCTGCGCAAAATCGTAGTACTGCTCGACCAGCAGCACCGACACGCGCTGCCCGTCCAGGCCTTCCGTGGCCAGCGTGCGGATCACCCGGCCGATGTCCTTGATGATGCTGGGCTGGATGCCTTCGGTGGGCTCGTCCAGCACGATCAGCCGGGGCCGCGCGGCGAGCGCGCGCGCGATGGCGAGCTGCTGCTGCTGGCCGCCAGACAGGTCGCCGCCGCGCCGGTGGCGCATGTCGCGCAGCACCGGGAACAACTCGAAGAGCTGCGGCGGGATCGGCGTGGAGGCCGGCCGCGAGGCCAGCCCCATGCGCAGGTTCTCTTCGACCGTGAGCCGCCCGAAGATCTCGCGGCCCTGCGGCACGAAGCCGATGCCGGCGCGTGCCCGCTGGCAGGGGGTGGCCTGGTGGATGGCCCGGCCCTCGAACTCGATGCTGCCGGACCGGAGAACCACCAGTCCCATGATGGCCTTGAGCAGCGTGGTCTTGCCGACGCCGTTGCGCCCGAGCAGCACCGTCACCTGGCCGGCGGGCACTTCCAGGCTCACGTCGCGCAGGATGTGCGAGCCGCCGTAGTACTGGTGGATGTTTCGGATGGTGAGCATGATCGTCGCTGCGCTGGTCAGCGCCCCAGGTAGACCTCGATGACACGCTCGTCGTTCTGGACCTCGTCCAGCGTGCCCTGCGCCAGGACACTGCCCTGCGACAGGACCGTGACGATGTCGGAGATGCTGCGGATGAAGCCCATGTCGTGCTCGACCACCATCAGCGAGTGCTGGCCCTTGAGCGACAGGAACAGTTCCGCCGTGCGCTCGGTTTCCTCGTCGGTCATGCCGGCCACCGGCTCGTCCAGCAGCAGCAGCAGCGGCTCCTGCACCAGCAGCATGCCGATCTCCAGCCACTGCTTCTGGCCGTGGCTCAGCGTGCCTGCCAGTCGCCGCAGGTCGGGCGCGAGGTGGATGGTGTGCAGCACCTGCGCGAGGCGGTCGCCCTGGCCCGAGTCGATTCGGAAGGCCATGGCGGCGCGCACGCCCTTGTCGGCCTTGAGTGCCAGTTCCAGGTTCTCGAACACCGTGAGCTGCTCGAACACCGTGGGCTTCTGGAACTTGCGGCCGATGCCCAGCCGCGCGATGTCGGCTTCGCGGTGGCGCAGCAGGTCGATGGTGCTGCCGAAGAACACGGTGCCGGAATCGGGCCGGGTCTTGCCCGTGATGATGTCCATCATCGTGGTCTTGCCGGCGCCGTTCGGCCCGATGACGCAGCGCAGCTCGCCCGGCGCGATGTCCAGCGACAGCCCATCGATCGCCTTGAAGCCGTCGAAGCTCACGCTCACGTCTTCCAGGTAGAGGATGCGGCCATGCGCGGTGTCCACCTCCCCCGGCACGGCCGGTCGGGCGAAGCCGGCGCTGCGTCCGCCCGATGCGGTGCCCGCGGCGGCTTGCCGCGCAGCCTGCGCCTGCCGCTGGCGGCTGCCCGCCTCCATCAGGTCCGGGGTCATGCACCCGTCCTCCGAAACCGCCGCACCAGGCCGGCCAGGCCCTGCGGCAGGAACAGCGTGACCGCGATGAACAGGGCCCCGAGGAAGTACAGCCAGAACTCCGGCGCGGCCACGGTCAGCCAGCTCTTGGCACCGTTGACCAGGAAGGCGCCGGCGATCGGCCCCGCCAGGGTGCCGCGTCCGCCCACGGCTGCCCAGACCGCGATCTCGATCGAGTTGGCGGGGCTCATCTCGCCGGGGTTGATGATGCCCACCTGCGGCACGTAGAGCGCCCCCGCCAGGCCGCACATCATCGCGGAGATGACCCACACCGCCAGCTTGTAGCGGAGCGGGTCGTAGCCGCAGAACATCACCCGCGCTTCGGCGTCGCGGATCGCCTGGAGCACGCGCCCGAACTTCGCGCCCACCAGCCAGCGCGCGAACAGGAAGCAGCCGAGCAGCGCCAGTCCGGACAGCACGAAGAGCGCCATGCGCATCTGGGGCGTGGCCAGCGGGATGCCGAGGATCCGCTTGAAGTCGGTGAAGCCGTTGTTGCCTCCGAAGCCGGTCTCGTTGCGGAAGAACAGGAGCATGGCCGCATAGGTCAGGGCCTGCGTGATGATCGAGAAGTACACGCCCTTGATGCGCGATCGGAACGCGAAGTAGCCGAACACGAACGCGAGCGCCCCCGGCACCGCCAGCACCAGCAGCACGGTGGCGACAAAGCTGTCCGACAGCGTCCAGTGCCAGGGCAGCTCCTTCCAGTCGAGGAACACCATGAAGTCGGGCAGGTCGCTCTTGTAGTTGCCCTCGCGCCCGATCTGCCGCATGAGATACATGCCCATGACGTAGCCGCCGAGCGCGAAGAAAAGGCCATGCCCGAGCGACAGGATGCCGCTGTAGCCCCAGATCAGGTCCATCGCCAGCGCACAGATGGCATAGCACATGATCTTGCCGAGCAGCGAGACCGCGTAGTCGCTCAGGTGGAACGCACTGCCGGCGGGTACAAGCAGGTTCAGCACCGGCGCGACCGCGCAGACCGCGAGCAGCGCCAGCAGGAAGGCGGCCCAACCGGTGCGCGAGAGTAGCGGCGGCCGCGAAGGCAAGGTCAGGCGGGCGGCGGCCTCGTGCACCGGCGCACCGCCGACGCCCCGCGGCGCCCCTGGCGAGGCTTCGTTCGCCGGGTGCTTCAAACCCGGGGAAGTCAGGACGGTGCTCATGCTTCGGCGCTCCGTCCCCTGACCGCGAAGATGCCCTGCGGCCGCTTCTGGATGAAGATGATGATGAACACCAGCACCGCGATCTTCGCCAGCACCGCGCCCGCC
>DAIMZU010000079.1:0-8705 GCA_036733845.1 Ramlibacter sp. | reverse complement strand
ATCCTGGTGGTCGAGGACAATCCGGTCGCGTCCCGAGCGCTGACCGCCGTGCTGGAACAGTACGGTTCGCGGGTGCGCGTCCGGGTCGCCGCCGACGCTGCCGAAGCCTTGCTTCAACTCGGCGAGTCCGCCCCCGGACTGCTGCTTACCGACCTCGTGATGGAGCCGTTCGATGGGTTCCACCTGCTGCGCGTGCTGGCCCGCTCGGAACGGCTGGCCCGTGTTCCGGCCCTCGTCGTGACAGAAATGCCCGAGCCCGAGATTGCCGCCCGGGGCGGACTGCCGCCGGGCGTCACGGTCCTGCGCAAGCCGGTCCCGCCCGAACGCCTCATGGGTTTCGTGGACGCGGTGCTGGCCCTTCGTCCCTGAACCCGTCCCGAGCCATGCACCTGTCAACGCCAGCCATCGCCATGCCTGTTCCCGATCCAGCCCCTTCCGTCACCCGGACCCTGCGCGTTTTCGATCCGGAGGTCTTTGGGCACCTGGCCCTGCACCGCCCGGCCCTGCAGATCGAACTGATCGAACTGTTCCTGCAGCAGGGCCGCGAGACGCGGGCGCGCCTGCCGGCCCTCGCAGCCGAGGGCTGTGAACCGTTCAGGAATGCGATCCATGCGCTGGTGGGCAGCGCCCGCATCGTTGCCGCCGTGCAACTGTGTGCCGTGATCGAGCGCGCGCACGAGCCCGGCCGCCTGGACAGCCGCGAATCGCGCGAGCAGGCCGGCCAGGAGGTGGCCGAGGCATTCGACGCCGTCGCGCCGGTGCTCGACGCCTTCGCGGGCGAACTCCGGCGCGCCGGCTGACCGTTGCCGCGCGCCTCGGCGGTGCGCAGCCTCAGGAATTCTCGAAGAGCAGTTCCGGGTTCTTCTTCTCGAACGCATGCAGTTGCGCATGCGCCTCGTCCAGGCCGAGGTTGCGCCGGTGCTGCAGGCGCTCCAGCAGGGTCTCCCTTCGCTTGACCCCTTCCTGGACGTCCTCGTCCGTGAGCAGCACCCACTCGGCGCGGATGCGGACGAACAGGTCCGGGGTGTCGTTCGACGTGCTCATGGCGGTCTCCTTGGGAGGGTGGAATGGATTGGTCCATCGTGCGCCGTTCGCGGCTGCGGCGCATTGACGAGGGTCAAGCATCGAACGTATCGGTCCAGGCCTGCTCCGCGGGGGTAAGCGGATCACCGGCATCCCGCAGGCGCTGGAGCACCGCTTCGTCTGCCTCCGAGGCGTCGCCTCGCCGCGCACGGATGCGCGCGCGCAGGACCGTCTCGGGTGCTTCGCAATGGGCGATCCTGAACGCCGCGCCCCGGCGAGTCGCCAGTGCGCGGGCCTGCTCCCGCTGCGCGGCGTGCAGGTGCGCGGCGTCCAGGATGACCGGAAAGCCAGCCCGCAGGGCCACGGCGGCGCGCGAGAGCAGGCGCGCATAGGTTCGCCGGCCTGCCGCGGGCGTGTAGATATCGAGGCCCCGCGCCCGCGAATCGTCCAGGGCGCCCAGCCCGAACAGGCGCTTGCGCTCGACGTCTGCCCGCAGTCGAATGGCGTGCTGCTCCTCGAGCAGACGCTGTGACACGTGCGTCTTGCCGCTGCCGGGGAGGCCGTGCATCGCGGTCAGGCGAAGCGGCGTGGAGACGGTCCAGCCCTGCGCGGCCCGCGCGTAGCGGCGGGCATCGTCCGGGTTGCCCCGCATCAGGGCCACCTGGGCGCGCACCAGCGCGCGGTATGCGCACGAGAAACGCAGAAGGGGCAGGGCGCCGTGGTCCCCGGTCGCGTCGAGCCAGCGGTTGAGCAGGCGAAAACCCAGGTCCGCGCGGCCGCGCGCCGCGAGGTCCATCACGGGGAAGGCGATATCGTCCGCGACGTCGATCCAGCGAAGCGCGGGCGCGAACTCGATGCCGTCGAACGCGGCGGGGCCGTCGTTCCACCAGATCAGGTTGTCGAGGTGGAGGTCGCCGTGGACCTCGCGGACGCCGCCGGCCCTGAGCCGGGCTGTCCATGCTGGCGCGAGTCGGCGGGCCTCCCGGCGGATCCAGGCGTCCATGGCCTGCGGGACATCGAGGCTGGCCGCGGCACCGGCGCAGGCCGCGAGGGCGGCATCCTCCCGCAGCCGGGGGACTCCGTAGCTGTCGGCCTCCGATGCGGATGGCGCCGCCAGGTGGAATCGCGACAGCAGGTCCGCGGCCGCGTCCACCTCCGCGGGCGTGAGGCGGCCGGCCGACAGCCGGGCTCCGAAGAGGGCGCCGTCATCGAAGCGGCGCATCCGCACCGCGTAGTCGAGCACCGGCCCCGGCCCGTCCACGGCGGGTTCGTCCGGGGAACCGGTGATGCGTGCAACGCCGAGGTACAGGTCTGGTGCGAGCCGTCGGTTCAAGCGAAGTTCGGCTTCGCAGCAATCATGGCGGCGTTGCACTGTCGAGTAATCGAGGAAGGGCGTGCGCAGCGGCTTCTTCAGCTTCAGCGCCTCGGTCGGGCCGAGCAGGACCCAGGAGATGTGCGTTTCCACGAGCCGGGCCCCGAGCCGGGACGCCAGCCGGCTCGCACACCGCTGCGCCAGCGCGAGCGCAGGGTCGGCCGGTGCGTTCACGGGCGTCGCACCTGCACGCGGTCGCCGGCGCGCAGCGCGGGGGGCGGGTAGATCACCACAGCGTCACCCACCTCTACTCCCTGCCCGATGGCCGCATGCGTCGGGTTGCGGCCCGCGAGTTCGACCGGCCTCAGCCGCGCGCGGCCCGACTCGATCCGGTAGACCGCCATGCCGCCGTCGCCGTGCGGGAACACGGCGCCCACGGGCAGCAGCACGCTGTCGGGCACATCGGCGGTGATGATGCGGGCCGTCACCCGGAAGCCATCGCCGACGGACTGCCATGCCGCCGGCGCCTGCGGCCCGACCTCGATCACCACGTTCACGCGCTGCTCCTCGATCCCCAGGGCCGAGACCTTGGTGAAGGCACCCGGCTCGACCCGCGCCACCCGGCCGGCCAGCGGCGGGCCGCCCCACCGCTCGATCGACACCCGCGTGCCCGGGCGCGCCTGGATGGCCTCGGTCGTGAGGAGCTGGGCGACGACTTCCAGCCGCGAAGGATCGCCCAGTTCCAGCAGGACCGAGCCGGCAGCGACCGTCGCCTCGCTGGGCTGCGGAACCCGGATGACGACACCCGCGACGGGAGATCGAAGCACGAAGGGCGACCCGCCGCTGCCACGCACCGGCTGGAGTGCGGCCGCCGCGAGTTCGCGCTGGTGGCGGGCGACCTCCTGTTCGGCGAGCGCGGCGTCGAGTTCACGCTGGGCGCCCTCGCGGGCGATGCGCGCTGCGTCAAGGCGGGCTGTCGGCAGAAAGCCCTCGCCCGCAAGCCGTTCGGTGCGCTGGAGTTCGAGCCGTGCCTCCTCGGCCGCGCCGCGGGCCCGGCCGATCCGCGCGGCGGCCAGGTCCATCGACGCCTCGGCCGCGCGCAGGCGGGCCTGGGCTTCGCTGCGGCTGCGCTCGTCCACCATCGCCGGCATCACCGGGGTCAGCACCGCGACCGGGTCGCCAACGGCCACGCGGTCGCCTTCGCGCAGCCGGATGCGTTCAAGCCGGGCCGTCGTGGGCGCCGATATCGCGTAGCGGTCCTTCAGCCGGGTGCGGCCGTCCTCTTCGATCGCCGATTCGAAGCGCCCGCGCTCTACCACGGCGGTCTCGACCGCGACGGGCCGGGGCGCGAAGGCCCAGGCAAGGAAAGCAACGGCTGCCAGCGTGCTCGCGGCGGCGATGAGGGTGCCTCGGATTCTCATGTCGTGTGTCTTCCTGAAAACGGGGTGCGCGGCCTCACTCGCGGGTCTTGAGCACCGCCACCATGTCGAGGCGGTCGATGCGCCGCCGCACCACCAGCGCGCTGGCGAGCCCGGCGGCCACGACCGCCAGGCCCGCCCAGGCGTAGGTGCGCGGCTGGATCACCACGGGAAAGAGGAACTGGTCCGAGCGCATCACCTCGACAATGCCGTGGATCAGCCCCCAGCCCAGTGCCATGCCCAGGGGCAAGGCGATGGCGATGCACAGGCCGAGTTCGCCGAGCAGGATGGCCGAGACCTCCTGGCGGGTGAATCCCAGCACGCGCAGGCTGGCGAGTTCCCAGGCGCGCTCGGCCAGCGCGATGCGGGCGTTGTTGTAGACCACGCCCACCGCGATCACCACGGCGAACGCGGTCAGGACGCTGCTCATGATCAGCACGTTGCGCGTGCTGATCTCCTGCATGTTGCGCAGCAGGGTCTGCTTGCTGAAGGCCCCCGCCACGCGGGGCAGGGCCTGTGTCCGCGCCAGCACCGCCGGCCCGGCGCCGCGTTCGACCTGCAGGCCGAACGAGGTTGCGAGGTCATCCTCGGCGAGGAGGGCGTTCAGCGCCCGCCGGTCCATCCAGGCGCTCATGCCCATCATGTTGCGCACTGTGCCCTCGATCCGAACCCGGCGAACCTCCCGGCGCCCCTCCCGCACCTCGACGGTCACCCAGTCGCCGCGTGACAGGCCCAGCCGCTCGGCGAGCCGGTCGGTCATGACCAGTCCGTCCGTGCCGGCCGCCACCTCGGCACCGTCGACGTCGATGAGCCGCTGCAGCCGAGGCGGGCTCGCCAGGCCGTCGATGACGCTGTTCTCGCTGCGGGGGCCGTTGACGAAGCGCACGGCAACCCGGCGGCCGGGCTCCACGTGGAGCACGCCAGCCAGGCGCGCGAGTTCGCGTGCCGCCGATGCCGGCACCGGATCGGTCGTCCAGAGGGTGATGTCCGAGCGCATGGCGACGTTGAACTGGGTGTCCACGATGGATTCGATCGCGTCCCGGAAGAAGTTGCCCATGATGACGATGGCCACGGCGACGGCGGTGCCGCCGATGGTCACGGCGGTGCGGACGGGGCGCCGCTCGAGGTTGCGCAGCACCATGCGCAGGCCGGTGTCCAGGCGCAGGCGCGGGATGCGTTCGAGCAGGGCACGGCGATAGCGGCCCGGTGAGGGCGGGCGCATGGCCTCGGCCGGAGACAGGCGCACCGTGGCGCCCACCGCGCTCAGCACGCCGCCGACGGCCATCAGCGCCACGGCCCCGAACGAGCCCAGCAGGAGCATGGGCGGGAGCGCGAAGCTGAAGCTCGGGAAGTAGAAGAACTCGGCATAGAGTCCGGTCAGCCCGCGCCCCAGCCAGGCGCCCGCGGCCACGCCGAGCAACCAGCCGCCGAGGACCATGGGCGTGATCAGCTGCAGGTAATGGCGCACGATGGCAGTGTTGCGGTAGCCTAGGGCCTTGAGCGTGGCCACCTGCTCGCGCTGGGTCGCCACCAGGCGCGCGGTGACCACGTGCAGAAGGAAGCCGGCGACCGCCAGGAAGATCACCGGCAGCACGGTGCCCAGTACCCGCTGCTCCTTGATCTCGGCATCGAGCATGGCATGCGAGGCCTGCTCGTCGCGGCCATGCGCGGGCTGGCCCCCATAAGGCGCCAGCACCCGGGTCACCGCGTCGGCCACCGCGGCTTCCGATCCGCCGGGCGCGAGCCGGACCGCGACGCGGTTGAACGCACCGGCCATGTCCAGCGCGGCGTCCAGCGCCTCGCGGTCGACCCAGAACACGCCGAAGGCGCGGGGGTCGGGCATGCCCATCAACCCGCCGAAAATGTACTCGGGCGAGAGGCCGGTGCCCACGATGCGCAGGGTGCGCTGCCGGCCATTGACGAGCGCAGTCACCCCATCTCCCGGCCGCAGGCGGTGGGCGGCCGCGAAGGCTTCGTTCACCACCGCCTGCAGCTCGCCGCCGCCCTGCACGGCCGCCTGTGGAGGCGTCCCCGAGCGCACCAGCAGACGGTTCAGGCGGTGGGGGGCGCGGCGGTCGAGCCCGATGAGCTGGCCAACGACCGGGTCCGGGCTGGCGCCGACGGTCACACGGGCCATGGACTCGGTCGTGGCCTGCACATCGAGCACGCCGGGCAACTCGCGCAGGCGCGCGGCCACACCGTCCGGCGCCCGCTTGACCGAGGCGAACACGTCGGCAAAGCGGCCGCTCGCGTAGAACGCATCCCGGGAGCCGCCCAGCGCGTCGACCGCGGACAGGGTGGCCAGGAAGGCGGCCACGCCGCTGGCGACCACCAGGCCGATCGTCAGGGCCTGGCTCCACAACAGGCGCAGCTCGCGCAGGGCCTTGAGGTCGATGGCGGCCAGCCGCATCACCACGACAGCTCGGCGGGCGTCAGCCGGCGCTCGGGCACCTCGATACCGGAGATGCGCCCGTCCGCCACCCTCACGACGCGGTCGGCCATCCCGGCGATGGCGGCGTTGTGCGTGATGACCAGGGCCGTGGTGCCCAGTTCCTGGTTGATGCGCGCGATGACCTCGAGCACCAGCTTACCCGTGGCGTAGTCGAGCGCGCCCGTCGGCTCGTCGCACAGCAGCAGATCGGGCTGCTTGGCGATGGCGCGAGCGATGGCCACGCGCTGCTGTTCGCCGCCGGAAAGCTGCGACGGGAAATGGTGGCGCCGCGGCGTGAGGTTCACCAGCGCCAGGGCCTTGTCCACTGGCATGGGCGAGCGGGCGATGTCGGTCACCAGGGCGACATTCTCGGCCACCGTGAGGCTGGGGATGAGGTTGTAGAACTGGAACACGAAGCCGACGTGCCGCCGCCTGAATTCGGTCAGGCCGGCCTCGTCGGCCGCGTGCAGCGGCGTGTCGCGGAAGTACAGCTCGCCGCTGCTGGGCCGGTCGAGGCCGCCCAGCAGGTTCAGCAGCGTCGATTTGCCGCTGCCGGAGGCGCCGAGCAGCACCAGGAACTCGCCCGAGCGCACGTCGAGGTCGACGTCACGCAGGGCATGCACCGCCGCCTCGCCGGTGCCGTAGGTGCGGGCGAGCTTGCGCGCACGCAGCACGGGCAGGGCGTCGGAGCCGGTCACGTCACGACACCGTGATGCGACGGCCTTGCTGCTGAGGCTTCTTGGGCAGGGTCAGCTGGAGCACGCCGTCCTGGTAGCGCGCTTCCACCTTCTGCTCGTCGACGTCCTGGGCGAGGCTGAAGCTGCGGGTGATGTTTCCGTAGTAGCGCTCGCTGCGCAGCACCCGGTCGCCATCGCCCTTGGTCTCGGTTTCCTTGCGGCATTCGGCGTCGATGCGGACCATGTTGCCGTCTACGCGCACGTGGATGTCCTCCTTGCGCACGCCCGGCAGGTCCGCCTTGACGGTGTAGGCCTGCTCGTTTTCGTTCACATCCAGCCGCATGTTCAGCTGCGGTGCATCGCCCTCGAAGCCCATGGGCTGCAGGAAGCGGCGGAAGGCATTCTCGAAGGAATCGGAGAGGGGGAAATCCCTCAGGCGCAGGTTGCTCATGTGGTTTCCTTTCCATGGTGAGACGGTCGGTCGCGGAACTTCGATTCCGCAGACCGCACTCTAGGAAAGCCGGCGGCGCGCGCGCTTGATCGACCTCAAATTCGATGCGTTCCCGCGTCCTGCGCGCAAGGATTCCACGATCGGCTGCGGTTGACCTGGCTCAAGCCGGGCTGCCCGGCCTCGCGCACCATCGGGGGATGGACGAACATCGAATGCACACGGGTCCGGTTCCCGGCCCCTCGCCCCTGGATGTCCCGCTGAAGCTCGCCATCGCCCGTCTGGCCCATGGCATCTCTCCGGCGTCGCTGGTGCAGGCGCAGGCGGACTGGTGGGTCCACCTGGCGGCCTCGCCGGCCAAGCAGGCCGAGCTCGCGGCCAGTGCGCTGCAAAAATCCGCCGAGTGGTGGCAGCAGACCTGGGCTTGCCTGGCGGCGGGCGGTGCGGGCGACCGCAGCGCCTGCATGCCGGACCGGCGCTTCAGCCGGCCGGGCTGGGCACAGTGGCCCTTCGCGCCGTGGGCCCAGGCCTTCGTGCAGGCCGATCGCTGGTGGGCCGAGGCCACGCACGGCGTGCGGGGTGTCTCCCGACATCACGAGGAGGTGACTGCCTTCGTCGCCCGGCAGTGGCTGGACATGCTCTCGCCGTCCAATTTCCCGGCAACCAACCCCGAGGTGCTGGCGCTGGCGCTGCGCACCGGCGGCGCCAACCTGGCCAGTGGAGCCATGAACGGCTGGCGCGATTTCCTGGAGGTGCTGCGCGGCGGCGACGCGCGCGGGCTCGAGCAGTTCCGCCCCGGCGAGCGCGTCGCGCTGACCCCGGGCAAGGTGGTCATGCGCAACCGGCTGGTCGAACTGATCCAGTACGAACCCGCCACGCCGCAGGTGGACAAGGAGCCGGTGCTCATCATCCCTTCCTGGATCATGAAGTACTACATCCTGGACCTCACGCCCCAGGACTCGCTGGTGCGCTACCTGGTCGGGCAGGGACACACCGTTTTCATCGCGTCATGGCGCAACCCTGGCAGCGAGGACGCGTCGCTCGGGCTGGACGATTACCTGCAGCACGGGGTGTTCTCGGCGCTCGAGGCGGTCCGGGCCGCCCGCCCGGAGGCCCAGGTGCACGCGATGGGCTACTGCCTGGGCGGCACGCTGCTGGCCATCGCGGCGGCTGCCCTGGGCGTGCGCGGCCAGCATCCTCTGCGCACCCTGAGCCTGCTGGCGGCGCAGGTCGACTTCCAGGAGCCGGGTGAACTGGGGCTGTTCATCGACGAGAGCCAGATCGCGTTCCTGGAGGACGTCATGGCGGAGCATGGTTACCTGGACGGCCGGCAGATGGCGGGCGCCTTCCAGCTGATCAACTCCAAGGACCTGGTGTGGTCCAAGCTGGTCCGTGA
>DAIMZU010000078.1:0-8776 GCA_036733845.1 Ramlibacter sp. | reverse complement strand
GCCCCACAGCACCGCCTGGTGGCAGCGCTGGTGGCGGCGCCTGCCGCCCGCGCGCCAAGACCGTTTTGCCACCCTGGGGCCTTTGCTGGCGGTGTTGCTGTTCATGGGTGCCATCGTGGTGGCCATGAGCTACCTGCGGCTGGAAGAACTGGACCGCGAACAAGAGGCCGTGACCCGCGATGTGGAGTACGCACAACAACGCCTGCGCCTGCGCCTGCTGGAACGTCAGGAGCAACTCATGCGGCTGGCGCGCGAAATATCCAACCGGGAAATCGACGAGGCGGAATTCGTCTTCCAGGCCGAAAGCCTGATCAGCCAGTACCCCGAACTGCTGGCGGTGTCCTGGATCGACAGCCGGCGCAAGGTGGTGGCCACCTACGCGTCACCCAGCGCACCCAATGCCCAGACCCGCAGCCCCAACCAGGTGCTGCTGCCGGGCGAAACCGACGGCTCCTTCGATCTGGCGCGCGACCTGCGCCAACCCATTTATTCCCGCCCCCTGCCGGCAGACCCCGAACAAAGCGTGCTGCTGCTGCAGGTGCCGCTGACCGAGCAGGGCCGCTTTGGCGGCGTGGTGATGGGCGAGTACCTGGTGGACGGCCTGCTGCGCTTCGGCATCCCGCCCGAGGTGATGGCGCGCTACGCCGTGGCCTTGCTGGATGACCGCCAGCAGGTGCTGGCCGGCAGCTTGCAGCAAACCACCGGCAACCGTGTGCTGAGGTGGTTGCCCTGGTCGCGCGATGCCATGCACCACGAGGTGCCGGTGTCCCCGGTGGGCAACGGCCTCATCCTCAAAGCCCAGGGCTACCGCACCTCACAAGACGTGGTAGGCAGCGGCTTTGTGCTCATCATCGGCGCGCTGAGCACACTCACCGTGTGGATGCTGATCGCCTCGTGGCGCCACACCCGCCGGCGCGTGCAGGCGCAGCAAGCCCTGGTCGCCGAAACCCATTTCCGCCGAGCCATGGAAAACTCCATGCTCACCGGTATGCGCGCGCTGGACATCCAGGGCCGCATCACCTACGTCAACCCAGCCTTCTGCATGATGACCGGCTGGTCCGAAGGCGAGTTGGTGGGCCGCACCGCGCCTTTCCCCTACTGGCCGGAAGACGACCAGGACATGCTCACGCAGCGTCTGGAAGACGAGTTGCGCGGGCGCTCCACGCCGGGCGGTTTCGAGGTGCGCGTCAAGCGCAAGAACGGCAGCGTGTTCGATGCACGCATGTACGTCTCGCCCCTGATCGACCCGAACGGGCAACAGACCGGCTGGATGACCTCGATGACCGACATCACCGAGCCCAAACGCATCCGCGAGGAACTGTCGGCGTCCTACGAACGGTTCACCACCGTGCTGGAAAGCCTGGACGCGACGGTGTCGGTGGCGCCGCTGGGCAGCGACGAACTGCTGTTTGCCAACAAGATGTACCGCCAGTGGTTTGGGCTGGGCGGCCAGGGACACCGCAGCCTGGTGGACCTCGCCGGTGTGGCGCCGGCCGCGCCCAGCGACGAACACGACGCGGTGGATGCCTTTGCCGGCATGCCCACCGACTCCCTCACCGATGCGGGCGCAGAAAGCGCCGAAATTTTCCTCGACGCGCTGGGCAAGTGGCTGGAGGTGCGCACCCGCTACCTCACCTGGGTGGACGGCCGCCTGGCGCAACTGGTGATTGCCAGCGACATCACCACCCGCCGCCACGCCGAAGAACAGGCCGCGCGCCAGAACGAGCGCGCCCAGACCGCCAGCCGCCTGATCACCATGGGCGAGATGGCCTCCAGCGTGGCGCACGAGCTGAACCAGCCACTGACCGCCATCAGCAACTACTGCAACGGCATGATCACGCGCGTGAAAAAACAGCAGATCACCGAGGAGGACCTGCTCGGCGCGCTGGAAAAAACGGCGCGCCAGGCCCAGCGCGCCGGCCAGATCATCCAGCGCATCAAGGCCTTTGTGAAACGCAGCGAGCCCAACCCCAGCGTCTCGGACGTGGCCACCATGGTCAGCAACGCGTTGGAGCTGGCCGAGATCGAACTGCGGCGCCACCAAATCCGCGTCACCACCTATGTGGCGGCGCGCCTGCCGCCTTTGCTGGTGGACCCCATCCTCATCGAACAGGTGCTGATCAACCTGCTCAAGAACGGTGGCGAGTCCATCCAGCAAGCGCAGCGCGCACCTGGCCAACGCTTCATCGAGCTGCGCGTGGGCCCCACCCGCCAGGACGGCATCGACTGTGTCGAATTCGCCATCACCGACTCGGGCAGCGGTGTGCCGGCCGACATGCTGGAACGCATCTATGAGGCCTTCTACAGCACCAAGGCCGAAGGCATGGGCATAGGTCTCAAGCTGTGCCGCAGCATCGTGGAATCCCACCATGGGAGGATGAAAGTCGAGAACATCTACAATGGCGCCGAGGTCAGCGGTTGCTGCTTCAGCTTCTGGATACCAGTGGCTCCCACACCACAGCCGCACCCCGGCGCGTGAGCGCAAGCCCCCCAGAAGGGGGCGGGACACAAGAAAGAGCGAGATGAGTCTGATACCCAAAAAAGGCACTGTGTACGTGGTGGACGACGACGAGGCCGTGCGCGATTCGCTGCAATGGCTGCTCGAAGGCAAGGACTACCGAGTTCGCTGTTTCGAATCGGCAGAAGCTTTCCTGAGCCGCTACGACTCGCGCGAGGTCGCCTGCCTGATCGCCGACATCCGCATGGGTGGCATGACCGGCATGGAACTGCAAGACCGCCTGGTCGAGCGGCAATCGCCCCTGCCCATCGTCTTCATCACCGGCCATGGTGACGTGCCCATGGCCGTTGATTCGATGAAAAAAGGCGCACTGGACTTCATCCAGAAACCCTTCAACGAAGACCAGCTCGTCAACCTGGTGGAGCGCATGCTCGACCGCGCCAAGGACAGCTTTGCCACCCACCAGCAAGCCGCCAGCCGCGACGCGTTGTTGTCCAAGCTGACCTCGCGTGAAGGCCAGGTGCTGGAGCGCATCGTCGCCGGCCGCCTGAACAAGCAGATCGCGGACGACCTGGGCATCAGCATCAAGACGGTGGAGGCGCACCGCGCCAACATCATGGAAAAACTCAACGCCAACACCGTGGCCGACCTGCTGAAGATCGCCCTCGGGCAGAACGCCAAGCCCTGACCCCTGGGCCCCGAGCCCGCCGCTCGTGGCGCCGCCACCGGCCCGCCCGCGCGGGCCGCTCTCATTTCCAAGCCCCGACCGCACCATGCCTGCACAACTGATCGACGGCAACGCCCTGTCCAAGCAAATCCGCGCCGAGGTGGCGCACCGCACGGCCGCCCTGAAGGCCCGGGGCGTGCAACCGAAGCTGGCCATCCTCCTGGTCGGCGACGATCCCGCCAGCGACGTCTACACCCGGCACAAGGTCAAGGACAGCACCGAAACCGGCCTGCTCGCGACCCTCGAGCGCCATCCTGCGGACCTGCCCGAAGCGGCGCTGCTCGCGCGGATCCGCGAACTGAACGCCGACCCGGCGGTGCACGGCATCCTGGTCCAACTGCCGCTGCCCCGCCACATGGACGCCAGCCATGTCATCGAGACCATCGCGCCGGCCAAGGACGTCGACGGTTTCCACATCGCGAGCGCAGGGGCGCTGATGGTCGGAAGGCCCGGCTTTTTGCCCTGCACCCCCTACGGCTGCATGAAGATGCTCGATGCCATCGGCTGCGACTTGCGCGGCAAGCACGCGGTGGTGATCGGCCGCAGCAACATCGTCGGCAAGCCCATGGCCATGCTGCTGCTCCAGCGGCACGCCACGGTCACCATCTGCCACAGCGCTACCGCGAACCTGGCGGCGATCACCCGGCAGGCCGACGTCATCGTCGCGGCGGTCGGCAAGCGCAACCTGCTCACGGCCGACATGGTCAAGCCGGGCGCGGTCGTGATCGACGTCGGCATGAACCGCAATGACGCCGGCGCCCTGTGCGGCGACGTGGACTTCGAAGGCGTGCGCCAGGTCGCGGGCTGGATCACGCCGGTACCGGGCGGGGTCGGCCCGATGACACGCGCGATGCTGCTGGTCAACACCCTCGAAGCCGCGGAACGGGCGCAGGCAGACTGACAGGTCCGCCGCCACCGCCGCCCCACCGCGAGGCGGCGCATCGGCCCGATCGACGCAATCAATCCCCGCAGGGCCTTGCGGAAGTGCGCCATGCCGCAAAATCAGCGGCATGAGCAATCCTCTCCTCGAATTCGACGGGCTGCCGGCCTTCGACCGCATCCGCCCCGAGCACGTCGCGCCGGCGATCGACCAACTGCTCGCCGACAGCGAACAGGCCCTGGAGGCGGTCGTCGCGCCGGACTTTCCAGCCCAGTGGACGGCATTGGCCCGCACGCTCGACTGCGCCACCGAACGCCTGGGCCGCGCCTGGGGGGCAGTCAGCCACCTCAACAGCGTGGCAGACACCCCTGAACTGCGCGCCGCCTACAACGAAGCCCTGCCCCGCGTCACCGACTTCTGGACCCGGCTCGGCAGCGACGAGCGGCTCTACGCCAAATACAAGGCGATCGATCCGGCCAGCCTCGATGGCGAGCAGCGCCAGGCGCACCGCAACGCGATGCGCAATTTCGTGCTCGGTGGGGCCGAACTGACCGGCGCCGCCAAGGAGCGGTTTGCCCGTATCCAGGAGCGCCAGGCCGAGTTGGGCCAGAAGTTCAGCGAGAACGCACTCGACGCGACGGACGGATGGTCGTACTACGCGAGCACCGAAGAGCTCGACGGCGTTCCGGCGGACGTCGTCCAGGCCGCCCGAACGGCTGCCGCGGCCGAGGGCCGGGACGGCCACAAGCTCACGCTGAAGATGCCGAGCTACCTGCCGGTCATGCAGTTCGGCCGCAACCGCGCCCTGCGGGAGCGGCTTTACCGGGCCTACGTCACCCGCGCCAGCGACCAGGCGCCGCAGGAGCTGATTCGTTTCGACAACACGGCGCTCATCAGCGAGATCCTGGCATTGCGCCAGGAGGAGGCGCGGCTGCTCGGCTACCGCAACTTTGCCGAGGTCTCGCTGGTGGCCAAGATGGCGGAGTCGCCCGCGCAGGTGGTCGAGTTCCTGCGGCAACTCGCGGCCCGCGCGCGCCCCTACGCCGAGCGCGACGTGGCCGACCTGCGGGCCTTCGCGGCCGAGCACCTGGACCTGCGCGAGCCGCAGGCCTGGGACTGGTCGTACATCGGCGAGAAGCTCAAGGAGGCGCGCTACGCCTTCAGTGAACAGGAGGTCAAGCAGTACTTCACCGCGCCCAAGGTGCTCGCCGGCCTGTTCAAGATCATCGAGACGGTGTTCGAAGTGCAGATCCGGCGCGACAGCGCGCCCGTCTGGCACGAGCGGGTGGAGTTCTATCGCATCGAGCGCGGCGGCGAACTGGTGGGCCAGTTCTACCTGGACCCGTGTGCCCGCGCCGGCAAGCGCGGCGGTGCCTGGATGGACGATGTGCGGGCGCGCTGGAAGCGTCCGGACGGCCTGGGCCTGCAGACGCCCGTGGCCCACCTGGTGTGCAACTTCGCCGACGGCGTCGACGGCAAGCCTGCGCTGCTCACCCATGACGACGTCACCACCCTCTTCCACGAAGCCGGCCACGGCCTGCACCACATGCTGACCCGGGTGGACGAGCGCGACGTCTCCGGCATCAGCGGCGTGGAATGGGACGCTGTCGAGCTTCCCAGCCAGTTCATGGAGAACTTCTGCTGGGAATGGAATGTCCTGCGCCACATGACGGCCCACGTGGACACGGGCGAGCCCCTGCCACGGGCCCTGTTCGATCGCATGCTCGCCGCCAAGAACTACCAGAGCGGCGTGCAGACCCTGCGGCAGGTGGAGTTCGCCCTGTTCGACATGCTGCTGCACCTGGGCGAAGACCCTCCGGGCGACTTCATGAAGGTGCTCGAGCGGGTCCGCTCGGAGGTCGCGGTCATCCAGCCGCCCCCCTTCAGCCGGACGGCCCACACCTTCAGCCACATCTTCGCGGGCGGCTATGCCGCCGGCTACTACAGCTACAAGTGGGCCGAAGTGCTCTCTGCCGACGCGTATGCCGCGTTCGAGGAGACACTGGACGCCGACGGCAACCCCGCGGCCGAGACGGGGCAGCGCTTCCGGCGCGAGATACTCGAGTCCGGGGGCAGCCGCCCGGCCATGGAATCCTTCAAGGCGTTCCGTGGCCGCGAACCGACGCTGGATGCCTTGTTGCGGCACCAGGGCATGGCCTGAAGGGCGCGGGCTTAAACTTCGCACAGCAGTTGATGAACAAGCGCATGAGGCCCACCCTCCGAACAGTCCCCGCCCTGCTGCTCGCCGCCCTGGTGTCCGCTGCCGCGGGTGCGGCCTGGGGGCAGCCGGTCTACCGCAGCGTAGGGCCCGACGGGCGCGTGACGTTCTCCGACCGGCCGCCCCCCGACGGGCGCGAGGCGACACGCGTCCTGCCATCGGCAGGGGCCCCCTCCGAGCGCGGCGGCGCGCTGCCCGCCGCCCTGCAGCGGGTGGCCGAGCGCTTTCCCGTGGTCCTGTACGCCGCACCCGGATGCCTTCCCTGCGACGAGGGCCGGCGGATGCTGACGTCACGCGGTATTCCGTACACCGAATCGAGCGTCACCTCGGCCGATGACCTGGCCGCGCTCGAGCGCCTGGCCGGCGAGCGCACCTTGCCGCTGCTGGGAATCGGCGGCCAGTTGCTGCGCGGCTGGTCCGCCAGCCAGTGGCAGCAGTACCTCGATGCGGCCGGCTATCCGTCCCGGTCGGCCCTTCCAGCGGGATGGGCGGCACCGGCGCCCGCGCCCCTTTCGCCTCGGCGTGCCGCGCCGGACAGCGGTGCGGCACCCGCCTTGGCCAGTCCCGAGCAGCCGACGCCGCCGGCGCAGCGGCCCCCCGTCGAGGGACCGACGCCTTCGAACCCCGCCGGAATTCGCTTCTGATGATCGGGAACTGACGGGCCGCTGAGGTCACAGATGGGTTCACAAACCTCGTGACCCTCGATGCCCAGTCCCATTCGCAGCGCGCCGGCCGCCTACGCGGCCCCTTCGCAAGCCGCAGCAGTCCCTGAACCGGCCCCCGTCCGGGCCAATGGGCGGCTTCTCCAGTGGATCACCCACTCCGGCATGCCCGACCCCGCCTCCCGACACGCCACCGGTCCGGGCGATGCACGCACGGCTGCCGCCCTTCGGCCGTCCGACGCCAACCGCTGCAACCTGCGCCATGCCATCGAGGCGCGCCTGCCGACGCGGGTGCACGAACGGATCGAGCACAACCGCGAAGTCTCCGGCTCCCTGCGGGCGGCCATCAACCTGAGCTTCGACCACGCCGACGCATGGATGCGCCGGACACTCGCCGACGCCTATGGCGAGCGCGCGCTCACGTCCTCCGAACTCGAAGAAGCCGTCCAGCGCGCGCAGGCTTTTGCCGAGAAGTTGCTGAACGAAGCTGACGACCAACGCCTGCGCCAGCTGATCTTCGAAGAAGAGCAGCAGACGGGCGGCGGGCAGGTTTCTAATTCTTTAGGGTAAGCTTTTCGCAGACTCATGATCCTTTGGAGGCAACATGGACAAACGTAGCCTGGCCGTCAAGCTGGTCGCCAATTTCGGCGCCATGCTCACTCTGCCTGAACTGACCCTGGACGAAAAAAGCAACAGCTGCGTGCTGCTGTTCGACGGGGACATCGTGCTGAACATCGAATTCGACGAGGCCAGCGGCCAGCTGATCCTGTCGGTCTACCTTGACGAACTCCCCATGCACGGCGCTGAACCCATGCTGCGGGAGCTGATGGTGGCCAACCTGTACTGGCACCGCACGGACGGCGCCACCCTGGGCCTGGAAGACGCCACCAACGGCGTCATTCTCGCCCAGGCCCGCGCCGTCACCGAACTGGACGACGCCACGTTCGAGAAGATGGTCGAGACCTTCGTGAACCAGGCCGAGCGCTGGAAAAAGCGCATCGGCGGCCTGAAGACCGGCGCAGGCGCCGCCACACCCGAGATGGCCCACCAGCCCATGGGCGGGAACATGCACACGCCCGACAGCGCCCGCATCTTCGGCTGAACGCCTGCCCGCCAGTCTGGGGACTTTTCAGTCGTACGTGAGGGTCTGCACGCCGTCATCCGTGCCCAGCAGGCAGACCGATGCCTTCTGGTGCGCGAACACGCCGACGGTCACCACGCCCGGCCACTGGTTGACCGTCGACTCGAAGGCCAGGGGATCCTCGATGCGCAGGCCCCGCACGTCCAGGATGTGCTGGCCGTTGTCAGTCACCAGGGCGCGCCCGTCCCGCATGCGCAGGCTGGCCTCGCCGCCGAGGGCGGCAAACTGCCTGCCGATGCGCCCGGTGGCCATCGGAATCACCTCCACCGGCACCGGAAACCGACCCAGTGCATCCACCCGCTTGGACGCGTCCGCAATGCACACGAAACGTCGGGACTGCGCCGCAACGATCTTCTCGCGCGTGAGCGCCGCACCGCCGCCCTTGACCATGTAGCCCCGGCCGTCGATCTCGTCCGCACCGTCGATGTAGACCGCGAGCTCGCCGGCCTCGTTGGCGTCGAACACGCGGATGCCGAGCGCCTGCAGGCGCTCGGTCGAGGCGACCGAGCTGGACACCGCGCCGGCGATGCGGTCCTTCATGGCCGCAAGGGCGTCGATGAACTTGTTCACCGTCGAACCCGTTCCCACGCCCACGAGCTCGCCGGGCACCACGTACTGCAATGCGGCCTGGCCGACCAGTGCCTTCAATTCGTCCTGAGTCACGCGACAATCTCCCCTGCTTGCCCGACA
>DAIMZU010000077.1:0-8835 GCA_036733845.1 Ramlibacter sp. | reverse complement strand
GGAGGAGGGTTCGGGTCCAGCGGTTCATGGGGTTGATCCAGAGGCTGAAAAGGCTAAGGCGTTGCCTAGCTCAATTTTCGGGACCCGAGTCTACTGCGCTTGCACGCTCGACCTTCCTCGTAGGCGCGAAGGAACTGCGCGGCGACAATGAGGTTCAGGCTACGTACGTGAGCGCGGCCCAAAAATTGGGCCGCGCTCACGTTGAGGGGATTTTTCTATTGGGTACTCAGAGCGCAACAGCCTGTCCGTTGAAGGTGGCGGTCAGGCCGCCGGAGGTTGAGCCACCGGGGGTACTAACCAAGTCGATCGCCGTCCAGCCCGTGGGGCAGGATCCGACCTCTGGGCCCTCTCTTTCTTTCGTCTCGGAGGGAGTGCCGTCGTAGTTCAGAAGAGTGAATCCTGTGACTTGGTTGCGATCCCGGGTGACGGACGCGAGCACGCCCTGCGTCGTAGTCGTTATTGTGTTGTTCCGCTCGTTGGTCTGCGGGCCGGTGTCTTTATCGCAGGTCCAAGTAGTTTCGACCGTAGAAGTGGCTGAGACCGAGAATCTCACTCCAGCAGCGTTGTCCTGCAGTTGCTTGTTGTTCCAGCCGAAGGCAAGTTGCACGTCACCCTTCCCAACGAATCCCGTCCCCGTATCCGCGTCGAAGGTCACCGCCTTCATCCCCGCATCCACAAACGAATCCCCACCACCGCCACCGCAAGCCGTCAGTACCACCATCGGCACTGCCAGGCAGGCAGCGCGGAAAACATTCGAGAACTTCATGATCAAACCTTCCAACAACATCAAGTGAAAACCGGGTCTCCCCGACCGATTCGAGGGCGACAGCGTCGGCTGACGCCCTGGAGCCCCAGCGTCCCCGTGTGAGACGTCACCATTCGGATACGTCTGCTTACACGGATTACATTCTGGGGAGCTTCAGTTCAGATGGCAAGGGGGGCTGCGGTCTCGCAGATGTAACAGGGCTGTTGTCCTACATAACCAAGGCAGAGCCATTGACGCACCACGTTCAGCCCGTTGGAGCACGCCTGCAGCGCACCGGGCCCGGGGTGCAATTCAGGCGGCGAGGGGTTGTGACTGCAGTCTTTCCGAATCGACTGTCAGTCAATTGCCCGTTCGCGGACCCAAAGGTACAGAGTCACTGCTGCTCCTGGGCGATTGCAACAGTGCTCTTACTTTTGGTACGGAACTTCGGAGCATCTTCACAGCCGGGACAGATGTCGGGAGTTTGGAAACCCGCTCAGCAATCCCTTTCTGTGCCATTTATTGCAACGTTGTGGAAATCCGAGCGGCTTACCGGTTGATTGAGTGATCAATGACCCCCTGGTTCATTCAAGTATGGGTCGCTCGCGCGTAGAGCCTCAGCGGAGGTGGGGAGGAGGCTCGGTCGGGGTGGCGCCAGTTCCATCGGGCGGCGGATCACGCGTGGTGTCGTCGCTTCCGCCACCTCCGGTCTGGACTTCCGTCAGTGTCACCCACCCCGTCGTTCCACCACTCACCTCCAGCCGCCACAGTGAACTGAGAGTGACCGGCGCGCCTGCAGGGCTGGTGAGGCTCCAGGGCCCCGATGGGCATGAATTGACGGCGGGACCATCGCTCGATGTTCGTCACCGAACTGCCCGGCGAATAGCCATTCAAGTCGAACTCGGTGACCTGGTTCCGCTCCCGTCCCACGGAGGACACGATGCCCGTGCTGCTCGCAGTCGTCGTCTGTTCGCGGACGTGAAACTTCTCGTTGGCCGAGTTCGTGCAAGTCCAGGAAATCTCCGTGACCGAGTGGGATGTTCCCTGGAATCGCACCGAGCCAGCGGCCTCCTGGATCTGCCTCGCGTGCAAAAAGTCTGTGAGTGGCGCGCGCCGAGGCTTCAGCCTTCATAGCGCCCAGGCCGATGATTCACCGCCAACACTGCATTGAGCGCCACCGCCGCCACCACCGACCACGCCACCTTGGTCGCATCCGTCACCAGCAGGCCGCCGAGCACGATGGCGACGTCCAGCGCCATCTGCACGTTGCCGGCCCGCCATCCCAGTCGCTCCTGCAGGTACAGCGCGACGGTGTTCAGCCCGCCCAGGCTGGCCCGGTGCCGGAACAGCATCAGCATGCCAGCGCCGCACAGCAGGCCGCCGAGGATGGCGGCCAGCGGCGTGGCGATGTGGCCGACGGACAGGCCGCGGGGCAGCAGCCATGTAAACGCTGACAGCAGGCTCACCGCCGCCACGGTCTTGAGCGTGAAGGGCAGGCCCATGCGCCAGGCGGCGAAGCCGTAGAAGGGAAGGTTGATCACCATCATGCACAGCGCGAGTTCGACGCCGAGCGTGTAGTGGGCCAGGAGGGCCAGGCCGGCGGTGCCGCCGGTCACCAGGCCGGCGGACTGGAACAGGACGAGGCCGAGTGCGACGAACAACGTGCCGGTCGCCAGCGCCTGCAGGTCGTCGAACGGGCGGTGGCCGTGCGCGGCCGCAAGCGCCGCTGCGTGTGGGTTCGGGGCGGAGCCGGGGGCCATGGCCCACAATAAGGCGGAGAGGCGCCTGGCCGCTTGACCCAGGTCAGCGGCATGCCGACTGCTTTGCGTTTTTGGCGGCCGCTGTGGCCTGCCAACTGCACGCTCGCGAGCCGCGGGTTGGCGCGGGGTCATGGGCGCGGTAACATTCAGATTCTCGACGTCCGCCATGCCCTGTCCCACCTGCCACAGCTCCGAGTACACCCTTGAACCGGGTGCTGCCTCCGGCAAACCCACCTCGTTCCTGCGGCGCCTGTTTGGCAGCAGCGGCTCGGAAGCCCCTGCCTCAGGGCGGCGTCGCTGTACGCATTGCGGCACGGTGTACGAAGAAGCTGCGGAACTGGATGACGACGAACGCCGGCTGGAAGAGCGGCGGGCGCGCATGGAAGAGCGGATGAGCGGGTTCCGCGATTCCGGTCTGTCGTCGAGCCTGTTCCCGGAAGAGGCGGAGGACGACTTGCCGCCCTCCATCGAGGCGCCGGCCGGGAAAGCCCCGCCGACGCCCTTGCGCAAGCGGACGCTGGAAGAGCTCGCGAAGCTGGGTGCCGGAATCGAGATGCAGAAGCCTGAAGGCATCAAATGCCGCAAATGCGGCCATTTCGCGTTCGTGGTGCGCACGCCTGAAGCCGCCTGCGCGGGGTGCGGCCGGGTGTACGCCAAGATGGACGAAGAAGCCGAAGCCGAGCGCCTCGAAGCGATTCGCCGGGCGGAAAAAGGCGCCTGAGCCCCGGTCTCCCCGGCCGCACGACCTGACACAGTTGGAAGCATCTGGACGCAGGGAGTTCACACAGGCTCAGCAATGGCTACCTAGAATGGACTGACACCGCCTCAGCGGTTAGGAGAAGTCCATGAACAACAAGATCTTGCGTGTCCGATCCGTGGCTGCCATCGCAGCCCTGGCCCTTGGCATGCCCCTGGCGGCGCATGCCGCCGACCTGAGCGCCGCTGCCGGCGGCGGCCTGGGGGCCGCGGCCGGTGCGGTGATCGGCAACCAGGTGGGTGGCTCCGGCGGCGCAGTCGTCGGCGGCGCGCTGGGCGGCGCGGCGGGCGCGGCGACGACCACGACCGGCTCCGGACGAACGGGTGCCGTGTTGGGCGGCGCTGTGGGCGGCGCAGCAGGTGCGGCCGTGGGTCAGCAGGTGGGCGGCAGCACCGGCGCCGTGATCGGCGCGGGCGCCGGTGGCGCTGTGGGCGCCGAGCTGGGGCGTTCTGCAACGCAGTCCGCGCCCTCGGCCGGCCGTGGCGGCCATGTCATGACGGCCAGCGCGCCGGCGGTGATCGTCGTGCATCCCGATTCCGGCAAGGGCCGCAAGCACAAGCACAAGCAACGCCCGCCTGGGCGCGCATTGGGCTGGGACAAGAACCACGGCCGCTGAGGATCTGCCCCGGTGGGGGCCAGCGCCGCTGCCCTCACCCAGACCCCCTCCCGCAAGCGGGAGGGGGCTTGTAGCAGCCCTTAGCCGAGCTGCGAGAGCACGCTGGTCGCGGCCTGCACGGCCGCGCGCCGGTGGTAGAAGTTCAGGGCGCGCAGGCCGCCCAGCTCTTCGCCGCCGCCCGCCCGCCCCGGGCCTCCGTGCAACGATTGCGGCATGACGTTGCCGTGCCCCGTCTGTGACCCGGCGACTTCAGGCGAAATCACGTGCACGCGGCCGTGGCTGTCGGCCAGTTCGAGGGCTGCTCCGGCCAGTGCCGTCGGATCCTCCCCATAGAGCGAAGCCACGAGCGACCCCTGCCCCCGACGCACCAGCCCCAGCCCATGCGGCAGGTCGCGGTAAGGCATCAGCGTCGCCACCGGACCGAACACCTCGAGGTCGTGCACTTCGGCCTGCGCATCCGGATCGCGAGCCCCAAGCAGGGTCGGCCCCACGCAGCAGGCAACGGCCGGATCGGCATCCACCAACGTGTGGCGGTCACCGTCGTGCACCACCTCCACGAACCGTTGCAGGTGCGCGAGCCCCTCCTTGACGGCGTTCAGCTGGGCGCGGCTGACCAGTGAGCCCATGCGCACGCCTTCGCTGCGCGGGTTACCAACGGTAGTCTTGGCCAGGCGCGCCGAGATGGCGGCAGCGGCTTCGTCGTAGCGGGTCTCCGGGACGAAGATGCGCCGGATCGCGGTGCACTTCTGCCCCGACTTCACGGTCATTTCGCGGGCGGCCTCCTTGGCCAGCAGGTCCAGCGCCTCTGCGCTGTCGCCGGGCATCAGCAGGGCGCTGTTGATGCTGTCCGCCTCGATGTTGACGCGCACCGATCCCCGGGCGATGGCCGGGTGCGAGCGGACGATCGCGGCGGTCTCGGCCGAGCCCGTGAATGAGACGACGTCGAAGGGGCCGAGCGCGTCCAGCAGCCCGGCCGAGGACCCGCACACCACCGACAGCGCGCCGGGCGGCAGCACGCCGGCGGCGTTCACGTCCTGCACCATGCGCTGGGTCAGCCAGGCGGTGGCGGTGGCTGGCTTGACGATGACGGGGACGCCCGACAGCAGCGCGGGCGCCGCCTTCTCCCAGAGGCCCCAGGCGGGGAAGTTGAAGGCATTGATGAACAGGGCGACCCCGCGGGTGGGCACCAGCACATGCTGCGACTGGAAGGCGGGGTCCTTGCCCAGGCGGGTGGCCTCGCCGTCGACGAGGTGGCGCCGGGCGCCAAGTCCGGACCCCAGCTTCGCATAGATCGACAGGGTGTAGATGGCCCCGTCCACGTCCACCGCAGTGTCGTTGCGCACGGTGCCGCTGTTGGCGGTGGAGATCTCGTAGTAACTGTCGCGGTTGGCCTGCAGCACCGCCGCGATGTCGGTGAGAAGCTGAGCGCGGCGCGCGTAGTCCATCGCGCGCAGGGCGGGCCCGGCCTGGTCCCGCGCAAAGGCGAAGCCGGCGGCCAGGTCGAGACCCGTGGCGTCGACCCGCACGAGTTCGGTGCCCAGGATCGGGTCGAACAAGGCGGTGCCCGCGCCGGTTCCGGCCTGCGTGCGGCCGCCAAGATGGTTCAGGAGAAGTTCGCTCATGGCTTGGATGTGTCGTCGCAGGCGCGCCGCGGTGGAGTGGATTGCGCTGACTCCAACTTGCCAGCGCAGGCTTGATGCACTATCGTGCATGCGAATGTAGGAGCGGACGAACGCGGATGTCAAGCACGATATTGCATGAAGAGCCATCGCCGGACCTGGAGCTGCCCACGGCGGCCCCAGTACCGGGTGCGGCGGAAAAGCACCCTTTCCTCGTGCAGCTGGGGGAGCGCATCCGCGGGCTGCGCAGCCGGCGCGGCATGACCCGCAAGGAGCTGGCGCGAGCCGCCGGTGTCTCCGAGCGGCACCTGGGCAACCTGGAGCTGGGAGTGGGCAACGCCTCGGTGCTGATCCTGCTGGACGTCGCGCGGGCGCTCGAGGCGCATCCCGCCGACCTGCTGGGCGAGAAGTCCGCCCGTTCGCCCGAGTGGGTGCTGATCCGCGAACTGCTCGAGCACCAGGACGAAGCGACCCTGCGCCGGGTGCGCGAAGCCATCGTGCCCATCGTCGACGCCTCGCCGTCGGCGGCACCGCACTCCACGCGGGTGGCGCTGATCGGCTTGCGCGGCGCGGGGAAGTCAACCTTGGGCCGCATGCTGGCAGAAGACCTCGACTTTCCCTACGTCGAACTCAGTGGCGAGATCGAGAAATTCGCGGGCTGCACGGTCAGCGAGATCCAGGCGCTCTACGGCCAGAACGCCTACCGCCGCTATGAGCGCCGGGCGCTGGAGGAGACGATCCAGATCTACCCCGAGGCCGTGATCGCCACGCCCGGCGGCCTGGTGGCAGAGCCCTCCACGTACAACCTGCTGCTGTCCCACTGCACCACGGTGTGGCTGCGGGCGCACCCGCAGGACCATATGGGGCGGGTGGCCGCCCAGGGCGACCTGCGCCCGATGGCGGGTAGCCGCGAGGCCATGGAGGACCTGCGCAGCATCCTGGCCCACCGTGAACCCTTCTATGCCAAGGCCCAGCTTCACGTGGACACCAGCGCCCGGCCGCTGGACGAGACCTTCGTCGTCCTGCGCTCGCTCGTCCGCAAGGCGCTGAGGATTGAGGGAAAACCCTAGGAAGAAAACTGCTTGCACTCGTCCCGAGAGCATGCAATATAATGCGTCCATCGCGCACCAAGCAGCGCAGTCCCTTGCATCCCACCGGAGTTGCCCATGACCACCGAAACGACCACCGCCGCCCCCCGTGTCGACTACCAGACGCAGCCCGAGCAGTACCGCCACTGGAAGCTGTCCTTCGACGGCCCGGTCGCGAAGCTCGTGGCCGACTTCGATGAAGACGCGGGGCTGCGTCCGGGCTACCGCCTCAAGCTCAACAGCTATGACCTCGGCGTGGACATCGAACTGAACGATGCGGTCAACCGCATCCGCTTCGAACACCCCGAGGTGCGCACGGTGGTCGTCACCAGCGCCAAGGAGAAGGTTTTCTGCTCGGGCGCCAACATCTTCATGCTGGGCGTCTCCAGCCATGCGTGGAAGGTCAACTTCTGCAAGTTCACCAACGAGACGCGCAACGGCCTGGAGGACTCCTCGCAGCACAGCGGCCTGAAGTTCCTGGCGGCCGTGAACGGCGCCTGTGCCGGCGGCGGCTACGAGCTGGCCCTGGCCTGCGACGAGATCATCCTGGTGGACGACCGCAACAGCGCCGTGAGCCTGCCCGAAGTGCCGCTGCTGGGCGTGCTGCCGGGCACCGGCGGCCTGACCCGCGTGACCGACAAGCGCAAGGTCCGCCATGACCTGGCCGACATTTTCTGTACGACCGCCGAGGGCGTGCGCGGGCAGAAGGCCAAGGACTGGCGCCTGGTCGACGAGGTGGTCAAGCCCGCGCAGTTCGCCGCCCGCGTCCAGGAGCGCGCGCTCGAACTGGCCGCGTCCAGCGACCGCCCGGCCGATGCCAAGGGCGTGAAGCTCACGCCGCTGGAGCGCAGCATCGAGCCCGACGCGCTGCGCTATTCGCACGTCACCGTCGAGATCGACCGCGCCCGCCGCGTCGCCACCTTCACCCTCCGGGCGCCGTCTGCCCCGGTGGAATCGGACATCGCCGCCATCGAGTCGCGCGGCGCCGCCTGGTACCCGCTGGCGCTGGCGCGTGAACTCGAGGACGCCATCCTGTCCATGCGCACCAACGAACTGGACATCGGCACCTGGCTGATCAAGACCGAGGGCGATGCCGCCCACGTGCGCGCCATGGACGCGGCCCTGCTGGCCAACGCCGGGCACTGGCTCGTGCGCGAAACCATCGGACTGCTGCGCCGCACCTTCAGCCGCCTGGATGTGTCCAGCCGCAGCCTGTTCGCGCTCATCGAGCCGGGTTCATGCTTCACCGGCACACTGCTGGAGCCGGCGCTGGCCTGTGACCGGAGCTGGCAACTCGCGTTGCCCGACGAGCCGCAGCGTGCGCCCCGTATCGAGGTGGGTGAGGTCAATTTCGGCCTGTACCCGATGATCACGGGCCAGAGCCGCCTTGGCCGCCGCTTCTACGACGAGGCCCCTGCACTGGACGCGGTGCGCGCCCGCATCGGGCAGCCGCTGGATGCGAACGAGGCTTTTGCCCTGGGCCTGGTCACCTCCAACCCGGACGACATCGACTGGGCCGACGAGACCCGCCTGGCCATCGAGGAGCGCGTGGCCATGAGCCCCGACGCCCTGACCGGCATGGAGGCCAACCTGCGCTTCAACGGCCCGGAGAACATGTTCACCCGCGTGTTCGGCCGGCTCACCGCCTGGCAGAACTGGATCTTCCAGCGGCCGAACGCCGTCGGCGAGAAGGGCGCGCTGAAGGTCTACGGCAAGGGTGAGCGCGCGGCGTTCGACTTCAACCGCGTGTAGTCTTCGCGACGCCGATGCTCCAGTGAGCACCGTCCGCCGGATGCTCCAGTGAGCACCGCCCCCGGATGCTCCAGTGAGCACCGTCATCCCCGCGGACGCGGGGACCCAGAACCAGGCCGAGCGTCAGCGATGGCCCGTGTCGCCCACCGGATTCACCGCGCTCCTGGGCCCCCGCGTTCGCGGGGGTGACGGAGGTTTGTGACCGCCCGGACCGCGCCGGATTCACCTCGCTCCGGGCCAGAGTGGGGGCGCTACCATCGCCCCATGACCGCCGCCGCCCCCTCCGACCTGTTCGATCGCCTCGACCACGGCATCTGCGTGGTCGACACGGGCTTCGC
Source organism: Ramlibacter sp. (assembly GCA_036733845.1). Taxonomy (GTDB): domain Bacteria; phylum Pseudomonadota; class Gammaproteobacteria; order Burkholderiales; family Burkholderiaceae_C; genus Ramlibacter. Next base: position 160 of record DAIMZU010000077.1, on the reverse strand, counting down.
CCGTCCCCGCTTCGACGCCGCCTACCTCATGGTCGAAGACGGCCAGGCCGCCTTCATCGACACCGGCACCAACCACTCGGTGCCGCGCCTGCTTGAGGCGCTCTCAGCCCAGGACCTGGACGCCGCCGACGTGCGCTGGGTCATCGCCACCCACGTGCAC
>DAIMZU010000076.1:0-8841 GCA_036733845.1 Ramlibacter sp. | reverse complement strand
CTCTGATGGGCCTGCACCTGGACGGAACGCACGTGCTCGTGACCGAAGGCAGCGGCATCGGCCTGGACTGCGCCTGGCTTTTCCTGCAGGAAGTGCGCGCATTTCGCTGCTGGCGCGCAGTAGCGCCCCGAAGCAGCGGCTGCAGGCCATCCGGCCGAGCCGCACGGGTGGTACGCTGTGTCATGAAAACCGTCACGCTACCCTGCGGCGAAACCGTTGCGGCCCTCGGTCAGGGTACGTGGCGCATCGGCGACGACCCCAGTCGCCGCCAGGAAGAAATCGACTGCCTTCGCCGCGGCATCGACCTGGGCCTGACGCTGATCGATACCGCCGAGATGTATGGCGACGGCCGGGCTGAGGCACGGGTCGGGGAAGCGATCGAAGGCCGGCGCAATCAAGTCTTCATCGTGAGCAAGGTCTACCCTCACAATGCCTCGCGCCGGACGATGCAGATCTCTTGCGACAACGGCCTCAAACGTCTGCGCATCGACGCCATCGACCTGTACCTGCTGCACTGGCAGGGCGACGTGCCGCTGCAGGAGACCGTGGAGGCTTTCGAGGCGCTGCGACGTGCAGGCAAGATCCGTTACTGGGGGGTGAGCAACCTCGACACCGCGCTCATGCGCGAGCTGCACGAGGTGCCCGCTGGCGCAGCCGTGCAGACCGACCAGGTGCTCTACAACCTCGCCCGGCGCGGTATCGAATGGGACCTGCTTCCATGGCTTCGCGAGCGCCAGATTCCTGTGATGGCCTACTCGCCACTCGAAGAGGGCCGGCTGGTGCGGCTGCGCACGCTGGTGGAGTTCGCAAAGCGCCATGGGATGACGCCGGCGCAAGTGGCCATCGCGTGGCTGCTGGCCCGTGACGACGTGATCGCCATACCCAAGACGGGTCGCCGCGAGCGGCTCGAGGAGAATGCCCGGGCGCTGGATCACCCGCTGACGACCGCTCAGCTGCAGGAACTCGACGCACTCTTTCCGCCGCCGAAGGGACCTTCTCCACTCGAGATGATCTGAGGCGCGAGCCCCCTGCCATAGCTGACGGGCGCGCCTCGCGCTCCCGCATCAACGCCCTGCCGCAGGGACCGCCCGCTGCGTCTGCAGGCGCAGCGGAAAGGGAAGCGGCCATTCACCGTCAACGCCCGCCGCGGCTTCGCTGCGCAGGCCGAGCTGCGGCCACAGGCGCGGACCGGCCCAAAGCCTGTTGTTCGCCACTCGTTCGCAATGGGCCGGATAAGTGTCCAATCCGCCAAGATCCATGAAGAGCCCGAGGTTGGCCAGGCGCTCCCGTGCAATGCCCCACTCGTGCTGGAAGGCGGCGCCCAGCGCGCGGCAGGTGGGCGACGAGACGGTGTAGCGGTCATTGCCCGCGGCGTCGACGAAGATGCCGGTGCTGTTGGCGTGCGCGACGCCCAGGCTCATCTCGCCAACGCTGTACGCGTCGTCTCCGCCCTCGTCGACGAACACGCCCACCGACAGGTCGTGCGCGGATCCCAGCACGATGGCATGCGTGGAGGGGTAGACGTCGTTGCCGAAGCCGCGCTTGAGGAGCACCCCCGCGGCGTCGTGAGCCGCCGAGCCCATCGCATACCAGACCGCATCGAAGCTGTCGTTGCCCCCGTCGTCCAGCAACAGGCCCAGGCCCTCGTAGTAGCCGAAGCCCTGCGCCATGAGCTGCGCCTCGTACCGGTCGTTGCCCGCCAGGTCCAGCAGCAGGCCGATGCCTCCGGAGGTGGAGCGGCCGTCCCAGAACACCCCCCGCAGTCCGTAGCCGGCGCCCTGCCCCATCGACGTGTTGCGATCCGGCAGCTGCGGGGACGGCCGCACCAGGGGCACGTTGCCCAGCGTGTAGTGATCGTTGCCGCCGGGGTCGACCAGCAGTGCGGCCCCCAGGGGGCCACCGGTGGCCTGCGAGTAGGTCTGCGCGGTGAACTCGTCGTCGCCGCCGCCACTGAGCAACACGGCCACGCCCCCGACCGCGTAGGCCTGCGAATGGCTGCTGGCCACGAAACGGTTGCTGCCACCGCCATCGACCAGCAAGGCGCCGCCGAAGAGCGCGGAAGCCTGCGCCTGCTGGGTGCCCTGGTAGACCTCATCGCCCTCGGTATCCCAGAGGATGCCGTACCCGAGCGTCGCACTCGACGGGTCGGCCCCGGGAGCGGCCGCCGCATACCTGTCGTTGCCGCGATGGTCCAGGACCACGCTGATCGCGTGGGTTTCGCTGCGCGCCAGGAACTCGTAGCCGTCGTCGCCCCCGACATCCAGCACCAGGAGGGGATCCTTCAGCGAGTGCCGGTTGTTGCGGCCGGTCGTGTCGACGACGATCCAGCCGAACGGCGTCTGCAGCGACCAGTCCACTGCGGGCAGCGCTGCTTCGTCCTTCACGAACTGCTGCAGGCGTTCGACGGCACCCACCAGGTCGAGCATGCCGCCGACGACAGCTTCGCGCTCGATGAGCGGCAGCAGTTGCCGGAAGTCGGGGGTCTCGAAAGCGGCAAGCCGGTTATCGAGGGCTTGCCGGCGCAGCAACTGCGGGGTCACGCCCGGGGGAAAGCGCTCGAATGCGCGCTGCAGGAACTGGTGCGAATGCGACATGGCGGCAAGCACCCGCGCAAGCTCGAAGCGCAAGGGCGGGGGCAACTGCGCCGGGTCGGGCAGCACCGGCACCCAGCCCGCGCCGGCGGGCGTCGATGCCATCCATGCCAGGCCCGCCGCCAGCGGATCGGGCGCGGCGCGCAGCCGCGCCTCGATGGCGGCCATGCCGAAATCGATGGGACGCTGCAGCCGCGCACCGGCGAGCGACCCCGCCCATGCGACCAAGGCATGCGGCGACCCTGCCGCGCCCCGGATCGAGTCCCCCAGGATGCCGGCGCGGTACGGTGCATCGAGCGGGGCATGCATCACCGCCCGAAAGAACGGAAGCTGCTGCCCGCGTGTGGGAGAGGCGTCGAGCGCCGCGAGGTCGGGCGCGCCGGTGGGCGTGGCCGCGCCAGCACGCTGCAGGAGCTCCGGCAAGGGCGGGCGGTCGGGCGTCTGCGCGGCTGCAGGCGCTCCCAATGCGAGTGCGATCAGCAGGGCGGCCGCAAGTCGGTGCATGGAGGCAACTCTAGCAACACAATCCAGGTCGCGCAGCGCCACGGGGAGGGGCGAACGGATGGGCCTTGAAAGAAATGCCCCGCGACCTCGCGGCCGCGGGGGCTTGAACTGGGCTTTTCCCCCAGAGGAGCCAACTTGCAATTCAGCATAGTCGACTTACTGTTGCGCTGCCCATGCCTCCCCTGTCAGAATTCTCATGTGCGCAGGTCCGTGCATCGCGGTCAGTGCGCCACCCTCGCCGCGACAACGCGGAGCTTCCTCGCGGCCGGAGTCGCCAACCTCGGTATGCTGGCACCATGAGAACTCCACCCAACGAGCTGACCGACTTCACCGCGTCCGAACTCGGTGCGGGCCTGCGGCGAGGCGACTTCTCCTGCCGAGAGGTGATGCAGGCCACGCTGTCACGCATCCAGGCCCTCAATCCGACATTCAACGCCATCGTCAATCTTGCCGCGGAGCACCGCCTGCTCGATCAGGCAGACGAAGCGGACCAGGAACTGGCGGCAGGACGCGAGCGGGGCTGGTTGCATGGCGTGCCCGTGGCAATCAAGGATGCGGCGGACGCAGCGGGATTTCCCTCCACCAAGGGGTGCGAACTGCTGGAGCGGAACATGCCAGCGCGCGATTCGATCATGACCGCCAGGATGAAGGCCGCCGGCTGTATCGTCATTGGCAAGACCACCACCCCCGAGCTGGGCCTGGGCTCCCATACCTTCAGCACACTCTGGGGCGTGACGCGCAACGCCTGGGACACTGAGGTCAGCGCCGGCGGCAGCAGTGGCGGTGCCGCCGTGAGCCTCGCGCAGCGGATGCTTCCGATTGCCGATGGTTCCGACTTCATGGGATCGCTGCGCAATCCGGCAGGCTGGAACCATGTGTATGGCATGCGACCCTCCCAAGGCCGCGTGCCCCAGGGCGGCAACCCCGATATCTGGATCGACCTGCTGTCCACTGAAGGCCCCATGGGGCGCAGCATCCGGGACGTGGGCCGTCTCCTGGCGACACAGAGTGGCTTCGACCCGGTGGCCCCGTTGTCGATGCAGTCCGGCTTCGCGTGGGACGGCGCAGAGGGCGCCCCCGAGCAGCTTCGGGGCCTGCGGATCGGCTGGCTCGGAGACGTGGGCGGCCATCTTGCGACGGAGCCAGGCGTGCTCGAGACCTGTCGCGACGCGCTGGCACAGCTCGCCGCCGCCGGCGCCGTCGTGGAGGAGATTCCACTGGGCTTCGACGCTGCGCAGCTGTGGGACTGCTGGCTGGCCTGGCGGGGCGCCATCGCAGGCCCTCGCGTGGGCGCCCTCATGCACCACCCCCGGGCCAGGGAGACCATCAAGCCCGAGGCCCTGTGGGAGTATGAACGCTCCCTCAGTCTGAGCTATGCCGACTTCCGGCGGGCCAGCCTGACACGCAGCAGCTACTACCAGCACATGCAGGCGATGTTCGAACGATGGGACCTGCTGGCCTTGCCATCGGCGCAGTGCTGGCCCTTCCCGGTTGGCGAGCGCTGGCCGCGGCAGATCGCTGGACGCGCAATGGACACCTACCACCGCTGGATGGAGGTGACGATCTACGCCACCCTGGCCGGACTGCCCGCACTCGTGGTCCCCGCCGGGTTCCATGCGAACGGAAAATGGCCCATGGGCCTGCAGCTCATGGGACGCTACGGCAACGATGCAGGGGTGCTGCGGGTCGGTGCAGCCTATGAGGCGCTGCGGGGTGACTTCCTGGCCCGGCGGCCTGGCACGGAAGGCGTCCAGATCAGCTCGTTCTCGTGACTGGCTTCGATCTACTCTGGGATCATCCGACCGGCCGCCTTTCCAGCGGAGTCGACCCCCACTCATGACATTGCTGACTCGCGGAACTCTCGAGACGCTGGAACTGGCGTTCTCGCTCGCGCCGGTGGGGCTGTGCGTGTCGCGCGACCGGATGGTCGACCTTTGCAACGAGGCCTTCGCACGGATGTTCGGGTTTGAGATCGAAGAGCTGCAGGGCAAGCCGCTGGCCCCGCTGTACCCGTCCGCGACGGAGTTCGCTCACATCGGCAACCTGGGCTTGGCCGTGATGCGCGAAACGGGCGTGTACAGCGACGAGCGCATCATGCGTCGCAAGGACGGGAAGCTGTTCTGGTGTCACGTGGCGGGGCGCGCGCTGGACCGCTCGGACCCGTTCGGCTGCGCGGTCTGGATGTTCGAGGACATCTCCCAGAAGCGGCCGGTAGAGGCGACGCTGACGCTGAGGGAACGCGAGGTGGCGCAGCAACTCGTTGCTGGCGCTACCAGCAAGCAGATTGCCCGGGCGCTCGCCATCAGTCCGCGGACCGTGGAGGCACACCGCGCTCGACTGATGAAGAAGTTCGATGCCTCCAGCGTCGGCGAACTGGTGGCTCGGCTCGTCGGCGCACGGTGAGCACCCGCCGCTGCGGCTCTGCGGCGGCCGGGGGCTCCCCCCGAGGTGTTTTTACGCTCTTGGCAGCCAGCCGCCCCAAGCGCTAAGGTCCGGCTCCTGACCATGAATCTCGCCCAGACCCTCCTGCGCGCGGCGCGCGCTGATCCACTCCGACCGGCGCTGTACGAAGGGGATCGCCTCCTGTGCGACTACGGGCGGCTTGCCGACCGCGTCGCGCGGCTCGCCGGCGCGATGCAGGCGGGCGGCCTGGCGCCCGGTGAACGCGTTGCACTGTTCATGCGCAATCACCCGGCCTACCTCGAAATCCTGTATGCCGCCTGGTGGGCCGGGTTGGTTGTGGTGCCCATCAACGGCAAGCTCCACGTACGCGAGGCGCAATGGATCCTGGACCATGCGCAGGCCCGATGGGCGTTCGTCACGACCGACATCGGCGCCGGCTTGCTGGCGCCTGGCCGCACCATCGATGCCGGTGGTTTGGCGTATGAAGCCTTGCTGTCGTCGGTACCGGCGGGGCTGGTCGAGCGTGCGGGCGACGACTTGGCCTGGCTTTTCTACACGAGCGGCACCACCGGCAAGCCCAAGGGCGTGATGCTCACGCACCGCAACCTGCTGACGATGGGACTCACCTACTTCGTGGACGTCGATCCCATCGCGAATGACGACGCGATCGTCTACGGGGCGCCGATGTCGCACGGTGCGGGCATCTACGCGATTCCCCATGTCCTCGCAGGGGCTCGCCACGTGGTGCCGGCATCCGGGGGCTTCGATCCAGCCGAACTGTTCGAGCTCGCGCGGGTGGTCGGACGGCTGTCGATGTTCGCGGCACCGACCATCGTCAATCGCCTGGTGGCCCACGCGGAGGCCACCGAGGCCGATGGCTCGGGCTTCAAGACGATCGTCTATGGCGGCGCGCCGATGTACGTGGCGGACATCCAGCGCGCCATCCGGGTGATGGGACACCGCTTCGTGCAGATCTACGGCCAGGGCGAGAGCCCGATGGTGATCACATCACTGCCGAGAAGCCACCTGGCCGACACCACGCATGCACGGCACGCGCAGCGCCTGGCCTCGGTCGGGTTTGCGCAGTCGCCGGTGGAGGTGAGGGTCGCGACCGCCGAAGGAGACCCGCTGCCCACCGGCGAAGTGGGTGAGGTGCTGGTGCGCGGCGACACGGTCATGGCCGGCTACTGGCGGGATCCCGAAGCCACGGCCGCGGCGTTGCGGGGGGGCTGGCTGTTCACCGGCGACATGGGCAGCCTGGACGAGGACGGCTTCCTCACGCTCAAGGACCGCAGCAAGGACGTGCTGATCAGCGGGGGTTCCAACATCTATCCCCGCGAGGTCGAGGAAGTGCTGCTGCTGCATCCGGGGGTCGCGGAAGTGGCGGTGGTCGGCGCACCGGATGCCGAGTGGGGAGAGATCGCCGTGGCATTCGTGGTACCCCATGCGGGCCAGAGCGTGCTCGAGACGGAACTGGATGCACTGTGCCTGGCGCACATCGGCCGCTTCAAGCGCCCCAAGCGATACGAATTGGTCGAGGCGCTGCCGAAGAACAACTACGGCAAAGTCCTCAAACGCGAGCTGCGCGGACGTCTCAAGGAGAATGCAAAGTAGCCAAGGCAAGCTCGGGGGCCGCCGCGCCCTCGTCACCGGGTCGGTTCAGGGCATCGGTCTCGCGATCGCGCAGGAGCTTGCGCGACAAGGATGCGCCATCGAGCCTGCGCACATCGCTGCCGAGCGAGATCGGCACCCTGGTGGCGTCGCTGTGCGATCCCGTGGCGCACAACGTGACGGGGACAACTATCCCGGTGGATGGCGGGTGGACTGCGCAGTGACGCTCGCCGTTTTTGGGGACTTCTTTGACCGACGCATGGTGGGCAACCCCGCCGTGCTGGACAGCGCAGGCAATTGAGGCTGCCGCTTGCCCTGCCGCAGAACGTCCTGATCCGCTCCAGGCACCAGAGCGCTGGCTAGAATGTTGAAGATGTCAGCGCGGTCGACCACCCACCAGCAGCTCGACCGGGTGGACGCCGCCGTGCGTTCGGCTGGCGTCGGCGTTTACCTGAACCCGCTGCCGCTGGGCGAGCTGGTCTGGAACGAGAACACCAAGGCGCACTTCCACCTGCCGCCGGAGGCGCGTCCGACCATTGAGCTGTTCTACGAGCGCCTGCATGCGGATGACCGCGAGCGGGTTCGGCGGTCGGTGCAGGACGCGGTCGACGGCAGGCGCGAGTTCAACGAGGTCTACCGCACCGTCGGCCCCGAAGGCGGGACGAAGTGGATCCATGGCATCGGCCGCGTCCTGCGTGATTCGCTTGGCGTGGCCACGCAGTTCGACGGGATCACGCTGGACGTCACTGCGGCCATCTCGGCCCAGCAGCAGCTGAGGGCATTCGCCGATTCGGCACCCGCCATCCTGTGGGTCACGGAGGCGGACGGCCTGTGCAGCTTCCTGTCGCGCGGCTGGACCACCTTTACTGGCCAGGAAGAGACTGCGGGACTGGGCTTCGGCTGGTTGGAGATGGTCCACCCGGAAGACCGCCCCGACGCCGAGGCGGCATTCAGGGACGCCACGGCGCGTGGCGTCGCATTCGCCCTGGAGCACCGGCTGCGCCGCCCGGGCGGGGCCTGGACCTGGGTCATCGATGCCGGGCAGCCGCGCACCGGCCCCGACGGCGAGTTCCTCGGGTTCTCCGGAGCGGTCACGGACATCCACGAGCGCCGCCTCGCCGAGAACGCGCTGCGGCGCTCCAGCGAGCGCTACAGCCGCCTGCTGGAGTCCATCGACCAGGGCTTCTGCGTGGTGCAGATGCTGCTGGATGCGCAACGGCGCCCGGTGGACTACCGCTTCATCGAGACCAACGAAGTCTTCGAGCGCCAGACCGGGCTGCATCGGCCGGCCGGCCGCACGGCGCGTGAACTGGTGCCGCAACTGGAGGAGTTCTGGTTCGAGACCTATGGCCGGGTTGCCCTGAGCCGGCAGTCGCACCGCTTCACCCATGGCTCCGAGGCGATGGGACGCTGGTTCGATGTCTTCGCCTCGCCCATCGGCGAGCCGGAACTGCTGCAGGTCGCGATCCTGTTCCAGGACGTCAGCCAGCGTGTCGAGCAGGACCGTCGCCTGCGCCAGAGCGAGGAGCGGTATCGCGGCTTCCTGGCCAGCAGCACCGAGGGCATCTGGCGCATGGAGTTCGTTCCGCCAGTGCCCACCGGGCTGGCGGCCGACGAGCAGGTCGAGGCGATCTTCGACCGTGGCCGTTTCGCCGAAAGCAACGACGTGCTGGCCCGCATGTACGGGATGGCCTCGTCCGGACAGCTCCTGGGACAGGGCCTGGACCTGCTC
>DAIMZU010000075.1:0-9020 GCA_036733845.1 Ramlibacter sp. | reverse complement strand
CGGCAAGATGGACAAGTGCACCTTCTGCGCCGGCGGCCCCGAGGCCCACGGATCGCAGGCCGAGTTCACCAAATACGGGCGCAACCGCCTGGCCGAGGGCAAGCTTCCCGCGTGCGCCGAGATGTGCTCGACCAAGGCACTGCTCGGCGGTGATGGCGACATGGTCGCCGACATCCTGCGCAACCGCGTCACCAAGCGCGGCACCGGCGCGCAGGTGTGGGGCTGGGGCACCGCCTACGGCTCGCAGACCGCCGGCCGTCCGGGAGGAAAGACGTGATGATCCGCACCTTCGCCATCATGGTGGCCGCCGCGGCGGCACTCACCACCCTCGCCGGTTGTGCCGAGCGAGAGCAGAACTCCGCAGGCGTCAAGAGCGACGCACCCCCGTATCGCGGAACCGGCTTGCCCTACGCGGTGCCGGACTGGAAGCAGGGGGACCGCGCGAGCTGGGAGCAGACGCTCAAGGTCCGTGTCCAGGCACAGAACGACTATGCACGCATCAACTGACCGCCGCAGCCTCCGGGCCTGCGCCGCGCCGGTGCTGCTGGCCTTCGGGCTGGTGGCCGGCAGCGCGTGGGCGCAGACCGTGCGACCCGCCGACGAGGTGCCCGCCGCCCCGCCAGCGCAGCAGGCCGTGCCCGGGACGGGCGGCGTCCAGAGCCAGAACATCTTCGATGTGAAGCCGGACGCCAGCGCCGACCCGAAGTACATGGAGCAGAGCAACGCCGAGCGCAGCCGCGTCCAGCCGGGCAACAACGCGCCCATGTGGCGCGACGTGGGCCGGGGCGTGGAGGGCACCACCAGCCTGCCGCGCTCGCAGGCGCCCGAAGCGGGCGTGCTGATCCAGCGACAGGTGCAATACCCCGGTTCGCGCCTGACCACCGCCGGCGAGGCCTGGCGGCAGGTGCGCAACCAGTGGATCATTCCCTATGGCGGATCGCTCCTGCTGATCGTGCTGCTGGCGCTGGCCCTGTTCTACTTCGGCAGGGGCACCATCGAGCAGCATGGGCGCGATACCGGTCGCAAGATCGAGCGCTTCACGGCATTCGAGCGCGCAGCGCACTGGACCAATGCGATCGCTTTCGTGGCCCTTGCGGTCTCGGGCATCGTCATGGCCTTCGGCAAGTACTTCCTGCTGCCGGTCATGGGACTGACCCTGTTCGGCTGGCTCACGTATGCGCTGAAGAACATCCACAACTTCGTGGGCCCGCTGTTCGTCGTGTCGCTGGTGATCGTGTTCATCACCTTCGTGCGTGACAACCTGCCACAGCGCGGCGACCTGCGCTGGCTGCTCAAGGCCGGCGGGATCTTCGGCAAGCAGGAGGTCCCGTCCCACCGCTTCAATGCGGGCGAGAAGGGCCTGTTCTGGGCCGGCGTGTTCCTGCTGGGCAGCATCGTCGCGGGCTCCGGCCTCGTGCTGAATATGCTCATCCCGGGCCTGCTGTACGAGCGCGGCACCATGCAGGTGGCGCACATGATCCATGCCGTGGCTTCGATGCTGATGATGGCCATGTTCCTCGGCCACATCTACATGGGTACCCTGGGCATGCGTGGCGCCTACTCGGCCATGCGCACGGGCTACGTCGACGAGACCTGGGCCAAGGAGCACCACGAGTACTGGTACGACGACATCAAGGCCGGCAAGATCCCGGCCCAGCGCACGAACACGGGGGGGCCGTCCGAGACCCCGGCCAGCGTGCGTCCCGCCTGAAGGAAAGACAAGTCCATGAAGCAGTTCATCGTTCCCACCCTGCTCGCACTGGCCGCGCCGCTGGCGCTGGCCAAGCTGCCACCCCCCGACGATGCCGCCAAGGCCAAGGCCGCCGAGGCTGCGGCGCGCACCGCATGGCAGGCGAAAGTCGAGAATTACCTGCTGTGCAAGTCGCAGGACCGGGTCGTCGCCCATTACAAGAAGACGGCCGGCAGCAAGCCCGCGTCGGCGGTGTCTTCCCAGGACGCCAAGCCGGTGGCTACCACCGCCAGTGCGGCCGCTGCACCCGCGGCTGCCGCACCTGCGGCCGCTGCACCGACGAACCCCGCGCCTGCTGCCGCTCCGACGCCAGCAGCGCAGGTGGCCGCCGCGCCCTGCGTGGACCCCGGCCCGTTCGCCTACACCCCTCCTGCGGAGAAGCCGCTGGAGGCGTCCGGCGCGCACTCACCCGCCGGCACGGCGGCGGGAGCACCCAGCGTGTCCGCACCAGCGGCCCAGCTGCAGGCGCCGCCGCAACCTGCAAAGAAGCCCTGACCGGGCCGGGCGATCCCCCACGGGGCCAGCGCTGCTGGCCCTTTTTTTCGTACCCTTCGGCCATGCGCCTGCCCCACCTCACTCACGCCCGTGCTCCCCTGGTCCAGGAGGTGGAGGTGTTCGACGAGTTCGGCGAGCGCCAGGTGCTGCAGATTCCTGCCGAGCGCGACCTGACGGTGTATGTGGACCGGCGAGAACTGGTCACGTTGATGACGCTGGGGGCACATCCTGAGTGGCTCGTCCTGGGCTACCTGCGCAACCAGCGCCTCGTTCGAGCCGCCGACGAAGTCGAATCGATCACCGTCGACTGGGATGTGGGCGCGGCGGCCGTGCGCACCCGTGACGGCATCGACCGCATCGAGGAGCGAACCGCGCGCCGCGTGGTCACCACGGGGTGCGGACAGGGCAGCGTCTTCGGCGGCCTGATGGACGAGGTGCAGTCGCTCTTGCTCCCGCAGGCGCGGCTGACTCAAGGCCAGCTGTACGGACTCGTCAACGCGATCAGGGTGCAGGAGAGCACCTACAAGTCAGCGGGCTCGGTGCATGGCTGCGCGCTGTTCCGGGGCAGCGACATGCTGGTGTTCGTCGAAGACGTCGGACGCCACAACGCGATCGACACCATCGCGGGATGGATGTGGATGCATGGCGTGAGCACGGCCGAGGCATCCCCCGAGCAGCCTTTCGTCTTCTACACGACGGGCCGACTCACCAGCGAGATGGTCATCAAGTCGGCGCAGATGGGCGTCGCGCTGGTCGTCTCGCGAAGCGGCATCACGCAGATGGGGCACCAGGTCGCACAACAACTCGGCCTGTGCGCGATCGGAAGGGCAACGAACCGGCACTTCTTCTGCTACACCGCGCCCGAGCGGCTGCTCATGCAGCCGGAACTCGCCGGCCAGCGCATCTCGCGCGGCTGAGCAGTCCTCCTTCCGTATTCCCACCCCGCTGGTCGTCCGGCCCTTTGTTCGGCATTTCCGCGAAAGCGGGAACGCACGGACTCGCGCTTGTCCGCCAGCGAAACGCCGCTCCGGCGAGCGCAAGAAAACGGCAGCCGAAAGCCGGTGAACTGAAGCCGGTGCGGCACCGCGCCACTTCTGCCGTGTGGGTAAAAACCGATTCCTTCTGTAATTGATATCGAAGAGCCACCCCGAGGCGCACACAGCCGCGGTGTGCACGGGCACGATGGCCCAATGCCTGCGCTTGCCAACAGTGCTGTTGCCATCTCGCCATGCACCCGCTGATTCGTTCCGAATCCGCGTTTCTCCACCGACACCGCAACGATCGAACTCATCGGTCCACATCCCGTGCCCGGCGCGGCCGCCGGAGACCTCGCATTGCTGCGCCGGCAAATGCGGACCCCACTTGTCGAATTTATCTGTCACGCCGCGCAGGACGGTGGCGCGCCCAATCCCCGCTGGGCTAGGTCACACCCTGAATCACCTTTTTGCGAGACGTTGAATGTCCAAAACCAACCGTGCAGTATTCGTCGGCGACGGCACCTTGCTGGTTCGCTGCGCTGAAGCGTTCCGCGCCCAGGGCCACACCGTGGCCGGGGTCGCCAGTGCCGACGCCGCCATCCTGGCCTGGGCGCAGGCGCAGGGCATCCCCGCCGAGTCCCTCGCCGGTGCGCCGCGGTTCGAAGGGATCGACTTCGATTACCTGTTCAGCGTCGCCAATCTCCGCGTCCTCCCTGCCGATCTCATCGGCCGTGCTCGGCAACTGGCCATCAACTTCCACGACGGCCCGCTGCCGCGCTACGCTGGGCTGAACGCCACGGCCTGGGCACTGATGGCCGGGGAGAAGCAGCACGGCGTCACCTGGCACGAAATGACGGCCGAGGTCGACCGGGGCCGGATCGTCCGCCAGGCGATCTTCGAGGTGGGGCCCACGGAAACGGCTTTCAGCCTCAACGCCCGTTGCTGGGAAGCCGGCTTCGAGGCCTTCCGCGCGATCGTGGACGACATCACGAACGACCGCCTCCAGCTCATTCCCCAGGCCGCCCAGGTCAGCTACTTCGGGCGCGATCAGCGGCCCGAGGCCCTGGGCACGCTCGACTGGCGCCGTCCGGCGGCCGAACTGGCCGCGCTGGTGCGCGGGCTGGACTTCGGCAACTACACCAACCCGCTCGGACTGCCGAAGGTGTGGCTGGGCGACGACCGTGTGCTGTTCGTCCGCTCCGCCGAAGCCCGGCCCGGATCCGGGCAGGCCGCGCCGGGCACGGTGCTTGCCGGCCAGGCCGGTGAGCTTCGGGTGGCCACCGCGGATGGCGAGGTGGTCCTGCAGGGACTGCGTACCCCGGAGGGCACCGAAGCCGCTGCCCTGCCGTCCGGCACCGTCCTGCCCCAGCTTCCGGAGCAGGTGCTCGCTGCGCTTCGCGAGCGCCAGCAGCGCACCGCACGTGGCGAGGCGCACTGGCGGCGCGTCCTGGGCAGCCTGCGCAGCCTGGAGCTGCCTTATCCCCGCAACGCGGCGGCCGAACCCGGGGCCACGGGCGCGCTGCGCCTGCAGCTCCAGGCACGCGGTCGCGGTGCAGACACGCTCGCTGCTTTCGCGGCCTGGCTGTGCGCCGTGGCGGGCCAGGACGCGGTGTCGATCGGTGTCGCCGATGGCGTGCTGGCCGATGGCGCCGCCGGGACGCAGGCCTGGCTGTCCGAGCGCGTGCCCTGCACGCTGGCCGTGGAACCCGGCCAGACGGTGCAGTCCTTGCGCGAAAGCAGCCTCGCCGCCCTGGAGGCTGCCCACCGCGCGGGACCGCTGCCGCGCGACCTGCCCCTGCGCCTGGGCCACCCCGCGCCGGCGTGGTCCCTGTTCGCCGTCACGCTCGGCACCCGCCCGGCCGGCGGGGCGCTGCTCGAGCTGCATGCCGCGCAGCCGGGCGATCCGCTGCAACTGCACGTCGACACCCGTGCATTGCCGGCGACGGTCGCGCCGGTGATCGCCCGGCAGCTCGACGCCTTCCTCCAGGCCTTCGATGCCGCCGAAGGGTCCGTCGGCGAACTGCCCTTGCTGCCCGCCCATGAGGCCAGCGGCTGGCAGGTTCTGAACGACACGCGCGCGCCGCTGGAGGCGGGCCTCACCGTCCCCGTCGCCATCGAGCGGATGGCCGCTTCCCGCCCCGAGGCGGAAGCCCTTCGCTGGCACGGACAGGCGCTGACGCATCGCGCGCTGCAGGACCGCGCCGCGGCGCTCGCCCGCGTGCTGCGCGAACGGGGTGTCCAGCCCGGGGATGTGGTCGGCCTGGCCCTGGACCGCCGGCCGGAGCTGCTGGTCACGGTGCTCGCGATCCACAAGGCCGGTGCCGCCTACCTGCCCCTGGACCCGGACTACCCGGCCGAGCGCCTGCGCTTCATGGTGCAGGACTCGGGCACCCGGCACGTGGTCTGCCGGCCGTCGACCGCTGCCCTGCTCGGGCTGGAAGGCAGCCTGGTGGTCTCGCCCGATGCGCAGCCCGCCGACGAGGGCGCCGCGCTTCCGCAGGTCGAGTCTGGCAGCCCGGCGTACGTGATCTACACCTCGGGCTCCACCGGCCAGCCCAAGGGCGTGGTCGTGACCCATGCCAATGTGATCAACTTCTTCGAGGGGATGGACCGGCGCGTTCCGTTCGACGACGCCTCGCGCTGGCTCGCCGTGACCAGCCTGTCCTTCGACATCTCGGTGCTGGAGCTCCTGTGGACGCTCTCGCGCGGGGTGACCGTGGTGCTGCATTCCAACGTCGTGCCCGAGGAGGACGCCGGGCCGGAGTTCAGCCTGTTCTACTTCGCGAGCGACGAGTCGGCCAGCGGCAGCGACCGATACCGCCTGCTGATGGAGGGGGCGCGCTTTGCCGACGAGCACGGCTTCGCCGCGGTCTGGACGCCCGAGCGCCATTTCCACGCCTTCGGCGGCCTGTACCCCAATCCGATGATCACCAGCGCCGCCATCGCGGCCTGCACCCGGCGCGTGAAGATCCGCGCCGGAAGCTGCGTGCTGCCGCTGCACCATCCCGTGCGCGTGACCGAGGACTGGTCGCTGGTGGACAACCTCTCCAACGGGCGCGTGGGCGTGTCCTTCGCCGCGGGCTGGCAGCCCAACGACTTCGTGCTCGCCCCCGCGAACTTCGCGCAGCGCAAGCAGCTGATGCTCGATGGGATCGATACGGTACGGCGCCTGTGGGCCGGCGACACGATGGAGTTCCCCGGCCACGACGGCAAGCCGGTGGCGGTGCGCACGCTGCCACGCCCGGTCCAGCGTGAGCTGCCGATCTGGCTGACCGCGGCGTCCAATCCCGAGACCTTCCAGCAGGCTGGCGAGAAGGGCTGCAACATCCTCACCCACCTCCTGGGCCAGACCGTGGAGGACGTCGCCGAGAAGGTCGCCCTGTACCGCAAGGCCTGGCGCGAGGCGGGTCACGCGGGCCAGGGGCAGGTCAGCCTGATGCTGCACACCTTCGTCGGCGACGACGAGGACCGCGTGCGCGAGACTGCGCGCGGGCCGATGAAGGCTTACCTGCGCAGCTCGGTCGACCTGATCCGCCAGGCGGCCTGGAGCTTCCCCACCTTCGTGCAGCGTGGCGCGGCCGCGGGCCGCACGCCACTGGAGGTGATGCAGGAGAAGCCCCTGAGCGAGGAGGAGCTCGACGCGTTGCTCGACCACGCGTTCGCCCGCTACTGGAACACCAGCGCACTCATCGGAACGCCCGAGCGCTGCCTGGCCATGGTGCGCCGACTGCAGGAAGCAGGGGTCGACGAGATCGCCTGCCTGGTCGACTTCGGCATCGACACCGACACGGTGCTGGGCTCTCTCGGGGCACTCGAGCGCCTCATGCGCATGGCGCAGCGGCCCCGCCGCACGCACAACGTGTCCGTCGCCGCGCAGATCCTGGAGGAAGGCGTCACGCACCTGCAGTGCACGCCCTCCATGGCGACCATGCTCGTGGCCGACGAGAGCGGGCGCCAGGCGCTGTCCCGGCTGTCGGCGCTGCTGGTCGGCGGCGAAGCACTGTCGCTGCCGCTGGCGCGCCGCCTGCGCGAGCTGGTGCCCGGCAAGCTGCTGAACATGTACGGCCCGACCGAGACCACGGTGTGGTCGACCTGCTGCGACCTCGAGCGGGTCGACGAACTCGTCCCGCTGGGCGAGCCCATCGCGAACACCGTGCTGCGCGTGCGCAATGCCTGGGGCCAGGACTGCCCCGCGCTCGTGCCCGGCGAGCTGCTGATCGGGGGGGCTGGCGTGACGCGCGGCTACCACGGCCGCCAGGCCCTGACCGCCGAGCGCTTCATCGACGACCCGCGCGAGCCGGGGCTGCGCCTGTACCGCACCGGCGACCTGGTGCGCCTGCAGCCCGATGGCCGGATCGAGTTCCTGGGGCGCCTGGACCACCAGGTCAAGATCCGCGGCCATCGCATCGAGCTCGGCGAGATCGAGAACGCACTGGCGCGCCAGCCCGGCGTGCGCGAGGCGGTGGTGCTGGCGCGGCCCGACAGCGCGGGCGAGGCCTTCCTGGTGGGCTACGTGACGGCCACCGACCGGAGTGCGCCGCCGGACGCCGAGCAGCTTCGCAAGGGGCTGGCCCAGCAGTTGCCCGACATCATGGTGCCGCGCCTGATCTCGGTGCGCGCGAGTCTGCCGCTCACGCCCAACGGCAAGGTCGACCGCAAGGCGCTGCTGCAGGCGGCGCCATCCGCGGCCGCCGCGTCCCCGTCCGCCGCCGCACCGGCCGCGGTGGCTGCATCGTCCCCGGGCAGTCCGCTGGAGAAAACGATCGCGGCGATCTGGTGCGAAGTGCTGGGGTTGCCCGAGGTGGCACGCGACAGCAATTTCTTCGACCTGGGGGGGCACTCGCTGCTGGTCATCCAGGTGCAGCGGCGGCTGAAGGAGGCGGTCGGACAGGAAATCTCGATCACCGACATGTTCCGGCTGCCCACCGTGGCGGCGATCGCCGGCCACCTCGGCGGCCAGCAGCAGCCGGTAAGCGCGGTCAACGAAGGCCTCAGCCGCGCGCAGGCGCGGCGGGCACTGCGGGCCCAGGCCACCCGCGCCTGAGTCTGGAAAACACAAGGGAGGGAGGTCACATGAACGAAACGACGGCCCAGGAAAGCCTGGCCGGCACCGTCGCCATCATCGGCATCGCGGGCCGCTTTCCGGGGGCGAGGAACCCCGGCGAGCTGTGGAAGCTGCTTCGCGACGGGCGTGAAGCCACGCACTGGGCGAGCGACGAGGAACTTCGCCAGGCCGGAGTCGGCGAGCAGGAGCTCGGCGATCCGCACTATGTGCGCGCCACGCTGCCCCTGCCGGGCATGGAGATGTTCGATGCCGGCTTCTTCGGCTTCAGCAAGCGCGATGCGGCGGTGCTCGACCCGCAGCACCGGCACTTCCTCGAATGCTGCTGGGAAGCGCTGGAGGATGCGGGCCACCCACCCGAGCGATTCAACGGATCGGTCGGCGTGTTCGGTGGCTGCGGCATGCAGGCCTACATGGCCCTGAACCTGCTCTCCAACCCTCAGCTGCTGCAGTCGATGGGGCTGTTCCTGCTGCGGCATACCGGCAACGACAAGGACTTCCTGACCACCCGCGTGTCCTACCTGCTGGACCTCAAGGGCCCAAGCGTGGGCATCCAGACGGCCTGCTCGACCTCGCTGGTGGCTGTCCACGTCGCGGCCCAGAACCTGTTGTCGGGCGAATGCGACATGGCCCTGGCCGGCGGCTCCAGCATCGAGCTGCCGCACCGGCGCGGCTACCGGCATGCCGAAGGCGAGATCCTGGCCAACCCGCGGCGTGTGCGCAAGTTCACGCGACC
>DAIMZU010000074.1:0-9087 GCA_036733845.1 Ramlibacter sp. | reverse complement strand
GTGCAGAACGTGTTGGCCGTAGGGGCACCCGGTGCCCCGGAACGACCCGCCCGCCCACGCGTGCCTCTGTGTCGCTTCGATGGGGCACTGGGTGCCCCACAACGACGGCGCGCGGGCTTTTCGTGCGGAGGCGCGGTCCACGAGGGTAACGGGCCCTTCGTCGGCGCCGTTGTCCGCGAGGAGGGGCCCACGGGCCCTTTCGTCCGGTGGCCCAGTCCAAGTTATAGCCCACCGGCCCTGGTCAAGTTGTGCGCACGCCAGTTGCGATACGCATCTGACGGGCACCGCGGCCGGTGCGCCTTCGTGGGAACGACGCTGCACCGCAACTTGGAAGCTGGACCTTTTTGAACTATGCTGCACCTTACTGCATATCCGCAGTACAAATGCAGGACAGGATCAATCATGGCTACCGGAAAGACCACCACGCTCACGTTCCGCATCGAGCCGGCGCTGAAAGAGGCGCTGCGCACCGCGGCCGAAAGTGAGCACCGGAGCATTGCCAACATGGTGGAAGTGCTGATCCGCGAGCACTGCGGCCGACGTGGCATTGCCATTCGTGAAACCGCGGCGCTGTTTCCCGAAACGAGTGAAGCAACGGGTTCGGGCGCAACCAAAAAATACTGAGAGGACTAGCCCTTGGCCTTAAAAAAATCCGAGCTCTACAGCTCGCTCTGGCAATCCTGCGACGAACTGCGCGGCGGCATGGATGCCAGCCAGTACAAGGACTACGTGCTGGTGCTGCTGTTCATCAAGTACGTCAGCGACAAGTACGCCGGTCAGCCTTTTGCGCCGATCACCATCCCGCCGGGTGCCAGCTTCACTGACATGGTGGCGTTGAAGGGCCGGGCCACCATCGGCGACGATATCAACAAGAAGATCGTCGGCCCGCTGGGCGCGGCTAACAAGCTGTCCGACCTGCCGGACTTCAACGACGCCACCAAGCTCGGCAGCGGCAAGGAAATGGTCGAGCGCCTGACCAACCTGATCGCCATCTTCGAGAACAAGGCGCTGGACTTCTCGAAGAATCGCGCCGATGGGGACGACATCTTGGGCGACGCCTACGAATACCTGATGCGCCACTTCGCCACCGAAAGTGGCAAGAGCAAGGGCCAGTTCTACACACCGGCCGAGGTCAGCGTGATCATGGCCCGCATCATCGGCATCCACGAAGCCAAGACCACCAATAACACCACGGCATACGACCCGACCTGCGGTTCGGGTTCGCTGCTGTTGAAGGTGGGCGACGCCGCCACCGCCAAGATCACGTTGTACGGCCAGGAGAAGGATGCCGCCACAAGCGGCCTGGCGCGCATGAACATGATCCTGCACGACAACCCCACCGCGCTGGTGGTGCAGGGCAATACACTCGCCGACCCCAAGTTCCGCGACGGCCAGGACGGGCAGGGCGGCCTCAAGACCTTTGACTATGTGGTCGCCAACCCGCCCTTCAGCGACAAGCGTTGGAGCACTGGCTTGGATCCGGCCAACGACCCATTCGACCGTTTCAAGCTCTTTGGGACGCCGCCCGCCAAGCAGGGCGACTACGCCTACCTCCTGCACATCGTGCGCTCGCTCAAGAGCACCGGTCGCGGCGCTTGCATCCTGCCGCACGGCGTGCTGTTCCGCGGTAATGCCGAAGCAGACATCCGCCGTGCCCTGGTGCGCAAGGGGTACATCCTGGGTCTGATCGGTCTGCCAGCTAACCTGTTCTTTGGCACCGGTATACCGGCCTGCATAGTCGTCATCGACAAGCTCGACGCTTCTGCCCGTGTGGCCGGCAGGGCCGGCATCTTCATGGTCGACGCCAGCCGCGGCTTCATGAAAGACGGCCCCAAGAACCGCCTACGCGACCGAGATATTCACCAGATCGTCGACGTCTTCACCCGGCGGCAGACGGTTCCGGGCTACGCCCGCCAGGTGCCGCTGGACGAGATCGAGAAGAACGACTTCAACCTCAACCTGCCGCGCTACATCGACAGCCAGCAGGCCGAAGACCTGCAGGACATCGAAGGCCACCTCAAAGGCGGCATCCCCGTCGCCGATATTGACGCCTTGGAGTCCTATTGGGCCGTCTGCCCGCAGTTGCGCCAGGCCCTCTTCACTGCATGCCGCCCCGGATATTTGGCGCTGGCAGTAGACAAAGCGGCCATCAAGACCACCATCTTCGCCCACCCCGAATTTGCCAGTTTCATCCAGGGCATGAACACCCTGTTTGCTGAGTGGCGCGACCGCAGCGCCCACACGCTCAAAGCGCTGCAGCCCGGATGTCATCCCAAAGCCGTGATCAACGACTTGGCAGAAGACCTGCTGGCGCACTACACCGGCAAGCCGCTGATCGACAAGTACGCCGTCTACCAGCACCTTATGGACTACTGGGCCACCACCATGCAGGACGACGTCTACCTGGTCGCCGCTGATGGATGGAAGGCCGAACCCGCCCGTGTCATCGAAATCGACAAGAAGGGCAAGGAAAAAGTCAAGGGCTGGGCCTGCGACCTGGTGCCCAAGACGCTGATCGTGGCACGCTACTTCGCGCCCCAGCAGACGGCCATCAATCAGCTCGCCGCCGATCTGGAAGGCGTGGCAGCCCGCCTGACCGAACTGGAAGAGGAGCACGGTGGCGAGGAGGCGGTGTTCTCTGGCTTCGACAAGATCAACAAGGCCGCCGTCACTGAGCGGCTGCGTGAGATCAAGCGCGACGCTGAGGCCGACGACGAGGTCGCGGTGCTGAACGACTGGCTGGCGCTAGCGAACGACGAGGCCGAACTGAAGAAGCGACTTAAGTCCGCCGAGGCCGCACTCGATGCCGCGGCCTATGCCCAGTACTCGAAGGTGACCGTGGCTGAGATCCAGGCGCTGGTGTTGGATGACAAGTGGCTAGCCGCGCTGGACGCCGACATCCACGGTGAAATGGACCGCATCAGCCAAGCACTGACGCAGAGGGTTAAGGAGCTGGCGGAGCGGTACGAGGTGCCGTTGCCGGTGGTGGCGGGCCGGGTCGCTGAGTTGGAAGCCAGTGTGAATCGGCATCTGGATCGGATGGGGTTCTCGTGGAAATGAAAACTTCGATAGGGGAACCCCTAACGAGTGACATGCCGCAGGACTGGGAGGTCGTTCCGTTGGCCTCACTGTGTCGTGTGATTTGCGACGGTACGCATTTCACGCCTCACTATGTCTCACAAGGCGTCCCGTTCTACAGCGTGGAAAACGTCACGGCGAACGACTTTGCAAATACAAAGTTCATCACTGAGGAAGAGCACGCTGTCCTTGTGAAGCGCTGCCTACCAGAGCGCGGGGACATACTCATGACGCGGATCGGCTCTCTGGGCGATACAAAGCTCGTCGACTGGGATGTGCGAGCCAGTATTTACGTTAGTTTGGCGCTTCTGAAGCTTAATGAGCGGGTTACGTCGGGTTATCTCTATCGCTACACAAAATCAAGAGCCTTCGTTCGAGATATAGAAGCGCGTGCGCTCCTAAACGCTGCCCCGAAGAAGATCAACATGGGCGAGATCGGAGCAGTGCCAATCCCCGTACCGAAATCTAAGCTTGAACAAGAAGCCATCGCGGCGGCGCTGGGCGACGCGGATGCCCTCATCGAATATCTGGAGCAACTCGTCGCCAAGAAGCGCCGGATCAAGCAAGGCGCGATGCAGGAATTGCTCACCGGAAAGAGGCGGCTACCGGGGTTCAGTGGGGGGTGGGAGGTTCGGGATTTTGGCGAGCTTGCCGCCATTCGCAACGTCAAAATCATTGCCTCCACGGTACCTGCGGGGACGCCGTGCGTGGAACTCGAATCAATCGACCAAGGAACGGGACGACTGCTCGGCTCGATTGATGCAAAAGGCACGTCGTCAAAGTACAGTTTTAAAAAGGGAGATGTCCTGTTTGGCCGTCTGCGGGCGTACTTAAAAAAGTACTGGCTCGCAACTTTTGATGGCATCTGCTCAACTGAAATCTGGCCCCTGATCCCGCGCGACGATCGCACCGTCGGTAGCTTCTTGCACCTTCTTGTGCAGACAAGTGATTTCGTTGATGCGGCATGTATTTCGTACGGGACACATATGCCTCGTTCGGACTGGTCCGTGCTCCGGAAGTTTTCCGTGCAGGTTCCGTCGCGCACCGAGCAGGAAGCCATAACCAATGTGCTTAGCGACATGGATATCGAACTCGCCGTCCTCGAAACCAAGCTCGCCAAAGCCCGCCAGATCAAGGATGGCATGATGCAAAACCTGCTCACGGGAAGGATCCGACTCGTATGAAGATCTCAACCATCCTGGACCACATTGACAGCGGCCACATGGCGCTTCCCGAATTTCAGCGCGGCTACGTGTGGAACCGCGATCAGGTGCGCGGCCTGTTTGATTCGCTTTACCGCCGCCATCCCGTGGGTGGGCTGCTGGTGTGGGCCACCGAGAGCAAGACCGCCGCCCACCGTGGTGACGGACCACTGGCGGCGGGTGTGGTGAAGCTGCTTCTCGACGGCCAACAGCGCATGACCTCTTTGTACGGCGTGGTTCGCGGCAAGCCCCCCAAATTCTTCGACGGCCATGCGCAGGCGTTCACCGGTCTGCGCTTCAACCTGGAGACCGAGGCGTTCTCGTTCTACCAGCCGGTGACGATGAAGGAGGACCCGCTGTGGATCGACGTCAGCGCGCTGATGAAGAAGGGGACCGGTGGCTTGGGCGTGTTCGTCACGCAACTGACGGCCCATCCTACGCTGGCGCCCAAGGTGGGCGACTACGTAGCGCGTCTGAGCCGGCTGTTGAGCGTGACCGACATCGACCTGCACATTGAGGAGGTCACCGGGGCAGACAAGACCCTGGACGTGGTGGTCGACATTTTCAACAGGGTGAACAGCGGCGGCACCAAGCTGTCCAAGGGCGATTTGGCGCTCGCCAAGATTTGCGCCGAGTGGCCTGAGGCGCGTGACCAGATGAAGGCGCAGCTCAAGACCTGGGGCCAAGCCGACTTCCGCTTCAATCTGGACTGGCTGCTGCGCTCGGTGAACACCGTACTCACCGGCGAGGCCAAATTCCAGTTCATGCACGACAAGACGGTCGAGGAGGTGCAGGACGGCCTGAAGCGCGCCACCAAGCACATCGACACATGCCTGAACTTGATTGCCGGCCGATTGGGCCTGGATCACGACCAGGTGTTCTTCGGCCGCTTCGGCGTGCCAGTGATGGTGCGCTACCTGGACCAGCGCAGCGGCCCGATGACCGTGCAGGAAAGCGACAAGCTGCTGTTCTGGTTCGTGCAAGCCGGCATGTGGGGGCGCTTCTCGGGTTCGACCGAGTCGTTCATCGACCAGGATCTGGCGGCGTTGGAAGGCGACGATGGCGGCCTGGACAAGCTGCTGGAGCAATTGCGGCTGTGGCATGGCGGATTGCGCGTTGAGTCCGGGCACTTCACCGGTTGGAGCCTGGGTGCGCGGTTCTACCCGGTGCTGTACCTGCTGACTCGCATGGGTGAGTCGCGCGACTGGGGCAGTGGCCTGCCGCTCAAGGCCAACCTGCTGGGCAAGATGAACAAGCTGGAGGTGCACCACATCTTCCCGAAGGCACAGCTTTATAAGCGCAACTACCGACGGGCCGAGGTGAACGCGCTGGCCAACTTCTGCTTTCTGACCAAAGACACGAACCTTCAGATCAGCGACAAGCTGCCGCAGGATTACTTCCCCAAGATCGAGGAAGCGCACCCCGGCGCGCTTGCCTCCCAGTGGATCCCGACAGACCCCGCACTGTGGAAGGTCGAGAATTTTCGCGACTTCCTGGAGGCGCGTAAGACCCTGTTGGCTGCCGAGGTGAATCGACGCATGGAGGAGCTGCTGCACGGTCAGACCCATTGGCTGGCGGGCGCGGCGGCAGTGGTGCCGCTGTCCCCGGTCGTCAGCGGCGGCGTCACCAGCGAGGAGGAGGAAGACCGGCTCGACGCTTTGAACGACTGGATGGATGCCAAGGGCCTGCCGCGCGGTGTCTTGGCCTATGACCATGCCGACCCGGCAACCGGCCAGCAGAAGGCAGTGTTGGACTTGGCTTGGCCCAGCGGTATCCAGGAAGAACTCAGCCAGCCGGTTGCGGTGCTATTGAACGAGGAGCCTGAAGTGCTGGCCGTAGCCAGTCAGGCGGGCTTCCGCTGCTTCACGAGCATGGCGGAATTCCAGAAGTACGTGCTGGCGGAGGTGCTGGCCGACGAGGCGGTTGCGTGAACGGCGTCGGCAGCCCTGAGCGGGCCACACAGAACCGCGGCGTTGCGCTCTTCCGCGACGAGCTGGGCTACCGCCACCTAGGCGATTGGACCGACCGGCCCGGCAACACCAACGTCGAGCCGGCCTTGCTGACGAGCTTTCTGACGCGCACCGGCTACAACGCTGCGCAGATCAGCACTGCGCTTTACCGGCTGCGCACCGAGGCCGACAACTACAACCGCAACCTGTACGGCAACAACCAGGCTGTCTACAACCTTCTGCGTTACGGTGTGCCAGTCAAGGCAGAAGCTGGGCGGGTGACCGAGACTGTGCACCTGATCGACTGGCACACGCCGCAGAACAATGACTTCGCCATCGCCGAAGAGGTGACGCTGCGTGGAGCCAAAGAGCGGCGACCAGACTTGGTGTTGTACGTCAACGGCATCGCAGTGGGCGTGTTGGAGCTGAAGAACAGCCGTGTGAGCATTGGCGACGGCATCCGTCAGAGCCTGTCGAACCAGCAGCCTGAGTTCAATGCCTGGTTCTTCAGCACGGTGCAGTTCGTCTTGGCGGGCAACGACTCTGAGGGGCTGCAGTACGGCACCATCGGCACGCCGGAAAAGTTCTTCCTGAAGTGGAAGGAAGACGAGGAGGACAACAGCCGCTTCAAACTGGACAAGTACCTGTTGAAGTTGTGCAGCAAGGCCCGGCTGATCGAGTTGATGCGCGACTTCGTGCTGTTTGATAGCGGCGTGAAGAAGCTACCACGTGTGCACCAGTACTTCGGCATCAAGGCTGCACAGCAGCATGTCCAAGCACGTGAGGGGGGCATCCTGTGGCACACACAGGGCAGCGGCAAGAGCATCGTAATGGTTCTGCTGGCACGCTGGCTGCTGGAGAACAACCCGAATGCGCGGGTCGTCATCGTCACCGACCGCGACGAGTTGGACAAGCAGATCGAGCGCGTGTTCACGGACGCTGGACAGGCCATCAAGCGCACCGGCAGCGGCCGAGAGTTGATGAGCCAGCTTGGTCAGGCCAAGCCGCGGCTTCTGTGCTCGCTGGTACACAAGTTTGGTCGTCGCGATGTGGACGACTTCGACGCCTTCATCCAGGAACTGCAGGCTCAGCCGAGCCAGACCGTGGGCGAGGTTTTCGTGTTCGTGGACGAGTGCCACCGTACGCAGAGCGGCAAACTGCACCGGGTGATGAAGGCCATGATGTCCGACGCGGTGTTCATCGGATTCACCGGCACGCCGCTGCTCGCCAAGGACCGGCAGACCAGCATGGAGGTCTTCGGCGGCTACATCCACACCTACAAGTTCAGCGAGGCGGTGGAAGACGGCGTGGTACTCGACCTGATCTACGAGGCACGGGACATCGACCAGCGCCTGGGCGCCGAGGACAAGATCGACGCGTGGTTCGAAGCCAAAACTAAGGGTCTGAATGACTGGCAGCGTAACGAGCTGAAGGCGCAGTGGGGCACGATGCAGAACGTTCTGAGTTCGCGCTCGCGGATGGCGCGGGTGGTGGCCGACATCGTGTTCGATTTCAGCGTCAAGCCCCGGCTGAGCAGCGAACGTGGCAACGCCATCCTGGTGGCGTCCAGCATCTACGAGGCCTGCAAGTACTACGCGCTGCTGCAAGCCACACCCTTCAAGGGAAAGTGCGCGGTGGTGACGTCGTACAACCCGAATGCGCAGGACGTCACCAAAGAGGAAACCGGCGCCAATAGCGAAACCGATAGGCAGTTTCTCTACAACACCTATACCGCGCTGCTGCAGTCCGTGGACGCCAAGCCCGGCATGAGCAAGACAGAGACCTATGAGGAACACGCCAAGGCCTTGTTCGTCAAGCAACCGGCGCAGATGAAGCTGCTGGTGGTTGTGGACAAGCTGCTGACGGGCTTCGATTCGCCACCATGCACCTACCTGTATATCGACAAGTCCATGCAGGACCACGGCCTGTTTCAAGCCATCTGCCGCACCAACCGGCTGGACGGGGATGACAAGCCCTTCGGCTGTATCGTCGACTACAAAGACTTGTTCAAGAAGCTGTTCAACGACAAGGGCACTGGCGCGCTGCAGGTGTATTCGTCCGAGCTGGATCACAGCGCGGGGGGGGTGAAGCCCGAGGTGTTGCTGCAGGACCGTCTGACCAAGGGCCGCGAACGATTGGACAAGGCCGTAGAAGCACTCGCCCTGCTGTGCGAGCCAGTGGCGCCACCCCAGGGCGAACTGGAGCACATCCACTACTTCTGCGGCAATTCGGAAGTGCCCGCCGACTTGTTGGAGCGCGAGCCCCAAAGAGCGGCGCTGTACAAAGCCACTGTGGGCCTGGTGCGTGCCTATGCGGCCATCTCCGACGACATGGAACCGGCAGGCTACAGCGCGGGCGATATCGCCCGCATCAAGCAGTCCCTGAAGCACTACCTGGACATTCGCGAGATCGTTCGCAAGGCTAGCGGCGAAACGTTGGACCTCAAGGCCTATGAGTCCGACATGCGCCACCTGATAGACACATACATCGAAGCCGATGCGCCGCGGTCGATTTCGCCGTTTCCGGACCTCGGGCTGCTAGAGCTGATCGTCAAGACGGGCATCGGCAGCGCGGTCGATACGCTTCCAGACGGGATAAAGACCAATAAGGACGCGGCGGCCGAGACCATCGAGAACAACGTGCGTAGCAAGATCCTGAAGGAGGAACTGAGCGACCCGGAGTTCTACGCCAAGATGTCGGCGCTGCTGGACGAGATCATCCGGCGGCGGCGAGAGAGGGCACTGGAGTACGAGGAGTACTTGCGCGCCATCGCGGACTTAGCACGCCAAGTGGCCGCAGGCAAGGGCGACGACATGCCGGCCGCGATGAACACACCGGGCAAGCGGGCGCTCTTCAAC
>DAIMZU010000073.1:0-9152 GCA_036733845.1 Ramlibacter sp. | reverse complement strand
CCAGCACCTGGCCGGCATGAAGGACTCCAAGGTGATCGTGGCGATCAACAAGGACGCAGAGGCGCCGATCTTCAGCGTGGCCGACTACGGCCTCGAAGCGGACATCTTCACCGCCGTGCCCGAGCTCACGCGCGCGCTCTGATGACGCCCGCGGCGCGCAGGCCCTGCGCGCCGTCCCCCGACTTCGGCCCCCACCCCAGGAGACCCCGATGAGTTACCGTGCGCCGCTCAAGGACATGCTGTTCGATATCCGCCACCTTGCGGACCTTGAAGCCATCGCCCGGATGCCTGGCTTCGAGGAAGCCGGCCTCGACACCGCGCAGGCGGTGCTCGAGGAATGCGCGAGGTTCACGCAGGAAGTGGTCGCGCCGCTCAACGTGGTCGGCGACCGTGAGCCCTCCGCCTGGAAGGACGGCGAGGTCCGCACCACCCCGGGCTTCCGGGAGGCCTACCGCCAGTACACCGAAGCCGGCTGGCAGGGTCTGCAGCATCCGGTCGAGTTCGGCGGGCAGGGCCTGCCCAAGGCCATCGGCGCCGCCTGCGGCGAAATGCTGCAATCGGCCAACCTCAGCTTCGCCCTGTGCCCCATGCTCACCGACGGCGCCATCGAGGCCCTGCTGACGGCCGGTTCGGACGAACTGCGCGCCGGCTACCTCGGCAAGCTGGTCAGCGGTGAGTGGACCGGCACCATGAACCTGACCGAGCCGCAGGCCGGCAGCGACCTGTCGCTCGTGCGCACCCGCGCCGAGCCCCAGGCCGACGGCAGCTACCGCATCTTCGGCACCAAGATCTTCATCACCTACGGCGAGCACGACATGGCGCGCAACATCGTGCACCTGGTGCTCGCCCGCGTGGTCGGGGCGCCCGAGGGCATCAAGGGCATCAGCCTGTTCCTGGTGCCCAAGTTCCTGCCGGACGCCCAGGGCGAGCCGGGGGCCCGCAACGACGTGCACTGCGTGAGCATCGAGCACAAGCTGGGCATCAAGGCCTCACCGACCGCGGTCCTGCAGTTCGGCGACGGTATCGCGGGTGGCCCTGCCGGCGCGGTCGGTTACCTGGTGGGCCAGGAGAACCGTGGCCTGGAGTACATGTTCATCATGATGAACGCAGCGCGCTATGCCGTGGGCGTGCAGGGCATCGCGGTGGCCGAACGCGCCTACCAGCAGGCGGCCGCCTACGCGCGCGACCGCGTGCAGTCGCGGCCGGTGGACGGCAGCCTGCCGGGCAGCGCGCCCATCATCCACCACCCCGATGTGCGGCGCATGCTGATGACGATGCGCGCCCTGACCGAGGGCTGCCGGGCCATGGCCACGGTCGCAGCCGCCGCCTACGACGCCGCGCACCACCACCCCGATGCTGACGCCCGGCGCCAGAACAACGCCTTCTACGAATTCCTCGTGCCCCTGGTCAAGGGCTACAGCACCGAGATGAGCCTCGAGGTCACTTCCCTGGGCGTGCAGGTGCACGGCGGCATGGGCTTCATCGAGGAGACCGGCGCAGCCCAGCACTACCGCGACGCCCGCATCCTGCCCATCTACGAAGGCACCACGGCCATCCAGGCAAACGACCTGGTGGGCCGCAAGACCGCGCGCGACGGCGGCCAGGTGGCCCGTGCAATCGCCGGCCAGGTCGAGCAGACCGAGGCCGCGCTGGCCGCGAGCGGCACCGATGCCGCGCGCGCGATGCAGCGCCGCCTGTCCGCCGCCCGCCAGGCTTTCCTCGACGTGGTGGACTTCGTGACCGCCCAGTCGAAGTCCGCGCCCAATGCGGTGTATGCCGGCTCCGTGCCGTACCTGATGCTCGCGGGCAACCTCGTGGCGGGCTGGCAGATGGCCCGCGCGCTGCTGGTCGCCCAGGAACTCGAGCAGCGCGGCGAGGACGTGGCCTTCATGCAGGCCAAGATCGCCACCGCGCGCTTCTACGCGGACCACATCCTTGCCCGCGTTCCTGCGGTTCGCGACAGCATCGTCGAGGGCGCGGACAGCGTCACGGCGCTGCCGGTCGAAGCGTTCTGAAAGGTGCCCATGTCCCGCCTGCCCGCCGCCCTGCAGGGGCTTCGCATCCCCGTGATCGGCTCGCCGCTGTTCATCATCAGCAATCCGAAGCTCGTGATCGAGCAGTGCAAGGCAGGCATCGTCGGCGCCATGCCAGCGCTCAATGCGCGGCCCGCTTCGCAGCTCGACGAATGGCTGCACGAGATCACCGAGGCGCTCGCT
This sequence comes from Ramlibacter sp., assembly GCA_036733845.1. Classification (GTDB taxonomy): domain Bacteria; phylum Pseudomonadota; class Gammaproteobacteria; order Burkholderiales; family Burkholderiaceae_C; genus Ramlibacter. The sequence continues at coordinate 6,936 of DAIMZU010000073.1, read as the reverse complement.
GCGCACGACCGCGCCCATCCCGAGCGCCCGGCGGCACCGTTTGCGATCAACCAGATCGTCCACCGCAGCAATGACCGGCTGGAGCACGACATGGAGGTGGTCGCCCGCCACAAGGTGCCGATCGTGATCACCTCGCTGGGCGCGCGCACCGATGTCAACGATGCGGTGCATCGCTGGGGCGGCATCGTCCTGCACGACATCATCAACGACGCCTTCGCGCGCAAGGCCATCGAAAAAGGCGCTGACGGGCTGGTCGCGGTCGCCGCAGGCGCGGGCGGCCACGCGGGTACCAAGAGCCCCTTTGCCCTCGTGCAGGAGATCCGCCGCTGGTTCGATGGACCCATTGCGCTGTCCGGTGCGATTGCCACCGGCGACGCGGTGCTGGCGTCGCAGGCGATGGGCGCCGACCTGGCCTACATCGGCTCGGCCTTCATCGCCACCGACGAGGCCCGTGCCGGCGCGGACTACAAGCAGGCCATCGTCGACGGCACCAGCGACGACATCGTGTACTCGAGCCTCTTCACCGGCGTGCACGGAAACTACCTGAAGGCCTCGATCCGCGCGTCCGGGCTCGACCCGGACAACCTGCCCGAGAGCGATCCCAGCAAGATGAGCTTCGGCGGCGGCGAAGGATCCAAGAAGGCCTGGAAGGACATCTGGGGCTCCGGCCAGGGGATCGGCGCGGTCACCAGCGTCGTGCCGGCTGCGCAACTGGTCGATCGGCTCGAGCGCGAGTACCTGGCTGCGCGCGCGAGGATCTGCGGTTCCGCCTGATCCGATCGGTCATTCCCGCGCAGGCGGGAGTGCGGTGTCCTGCGGCTCCGGCAGATAACTCAGGACCGTCGCCCGCCCCCAGAACACGCGGTACATGAAGATCGTGTACACGATGATCACCGGCAGCGTGATCGCCACGCCGATGAAGATCACCACCAGCGACTCGTGCGCGCTCGCGGCCTCCCAGACCGTGAGCCGGTCCAGCACGATGTACGGGTACAGGCTGTACGCCAGCCCGATGAAGGCCAGGACGAACACCAGGACGGTGCTGGCGAAAACCACCCAGCCGTAACCGGCCTCGATCACCCGCGGCCGGTGCAGCACATGCCAGGCCGCGAAGAACGCGACGGCACAGGCGACCGGGATCGGCAGCAGCCCGATGAAATCCGGCAGCGCGAACCATTTGTCGAAGACCGTCTGGCTGACCATCGGCGTGGCCAGAGAGATGCCCACCAGCGCGAGCCCCATCGGCCAGAGCACCGCGCGGGCCCAGCGCACGGCCTTGGCCTGCAGGTCGTCCCAGGCTTTCATGATCAGCCAGCCCGCGCCCAGCATGGCATACGCCGTCGGCAGGGTCAGCGCGATGAACGCGTTGAACAGCAGCGACCAGGCGCCGGTGTCGAAGCCGGTGAGGAAGCTGCCGAGCATCCAGCCCTGGGCGACCGCCGCGATCATGGACCCGGCGGCGAACAGGCGGTTCCACATGTGCTTGCGGGCTGCCCTGGCCTTGACGCGGAAGTCGAAGGACACGCCGCGCAGGATCAGGCCGAGCAGCATCAGGGCCACTGGCAGGTACAGGGCGCTCAGCACCAGGCCGTGCGCGAAGGGGAAGGCCACCAGCAGCACCCCGATGCCAAGCACCAGCCAGGTCTCGTTGGCGTCCCAGAAGGGGCCGATGCTCGAGACCATGATGTCCTTCTCGGCGTCGGTCGCCAGCGGCAGCAGGATGCCCACGCCGAGGTCGTAGCCGTCCAGGACCACGTAGGCGAGCAGGGCCAGTCCCATGACGGCCATGAAGATCAATGGCAGGAGGGTGCGGAAGTCGATGTCCATTCACGTCTCCCTCAGGCGGGTCCGCCGATGGGCGTGGCCGCATTGGGCGCCTGGGGCGCGTCGGGCGTGGGCATGGCCGGATGCTGAGCCATGTAGGCCAGCACCAGCACATAGGCCACCAGGAGGAAGGCATACAGCGCAAGATAGCCAACCAGGGTCGCCATCACCATGCCGGGGGCGTGCGGCGCCACCATGTCGGCGGTGCGGAAGATGCCCTGCACCATGAAGGGCTGCCGGCCGATCTCGGTCACGTACCAGCCAGCCAGCGTGGCCACCCATCCGGAGAAGGTCATGGCGGCCAGGATCTTCAGCTGCCACCGCGGGAACGGAAGCTGCTCGACGACGGGGGAGGGATGCCCCGCACTCGCAGGCTGCACCTTGCGCATCTTGCGCCGGTGGCGCCATAGCATCCACATCGAAGTCCAGGAGACCGCCAGCATCAGCAGGCCGATGCCGACCATGACCCGGAAGCTCCAGAAGACCGGCGCCACCGGCGGGTGCTCGCCCGGGAACTCGTTGAGTCCCTTGAGTTCGGCATCGATGTCGTGGGCGAGGATGAGGCTTGCGAGACCCGGCACGGTGATCGCGTAACGCGTGCGCTGCTGCGCCTCGTCCGGCCAGCCGAACAGCGTCAGCGGCGCGCGCTTTTCCGTGTGCCAGATGCCTTCGATGGCGGCAATCTTGGCGGGCTGGTGCTCGAGCGTGTTCAGGCCGTGCAGGTCGCCTGCGACGATCTGCAGCGGGATGGCCACCGCAGCGGCGACGAGGCCGGTGCGCAGCGCCTTCTGCGTGCCGGCGTTGGTGGTGCGGCGCAGGATCTGCCAGGCGGACAGGCCTGCGATCAGGAAGGCCGCCGTCAGCGTGGACGCCAGCAGCATGTGCGTGAGCCGGTAGGGGAAGGACGGATTGAAGACGATCTCGAACCAGCTGTCGGCATGCATCACGCCGTCCACGATGCGAAAGCCGGCCGGCGTGTGCATCCAGGAGTTCAGGCTCAGGATCCAGAAGGCCGACAGCGTGGTGCCCACCGCCACCATCAGCGTGGCCGTCATGTGCACCCGGTCCGATACCCGGCCCCGTCCGAAGAGCATGATGCCCAGGAAGGTGGCTTCGAGGAAGAATGCGGTGAGCACCTCGTAGCCCAGCAGAGGACCCGCGATGTTGCCGACCTTTTCCATGTAGCCCGGCCAGTTGGTGCCGAACTGGAAGCTCATGGTGATGCCCGACACCACCCCCAGCGCGAAGCTGAGCGCGAAGACCTTGGTCCAGAGGTAATAGGCCTCTTCCCAGGCCTGCGCGTCCGGCGTGCCCTTGGCCGCCGAGTGCCGCAGCCGGAAATACACCAGGAACCAGCACAGCGCGATGTTGATCGCCGGGAAGAGGATGTGGAAGCTGATGTTCGCCGCGAACTGGATGCGCGAGAGCAGGAGGGTGTCCATCATGATGCGTCCTCGGATGCAGGGGTGGCCGGGCGGGGCGCACGGCCCGTGATGCGGTCCTTGAGTTCGAGCACTCGGGTCACGGTGGTCCCCATGCCCATCAGTTGCAGCGCGGTCTCGGGCGCGAGTTTCTGCACGTCGTCGAACCACTTGACCAGCCGGTCGATCAGGTCGTGCATCTGCCGCATCCGCTCCTGCGCATGGCGGTCGGCTTCGCTGGCAGGCTCCTCGAGCAGGGCCATGCGCAGCATCGACAGCGTCGGCTCGATTTCGCGGCGGCGGCGCTCCTCGGCCAGCACGCGGAAGATCTCCCAGACATCCTGCGGCGCCTCGAAGTACTCGCGGCGGTCGCCGGGCTGGTGCTTCAGGCGAACGAGCCGCCAGGACTGCAGCTCCTTCAGGCCCATGCTCACGTTCGAGCGGGAGAACTCCAGGGCTTCGGCAATGTCGTCCGCATTCAGCGGCCGCTGCGCGATGAAGATCAGCGCGTAGATCTGACCGACGGTGCGATTGATGCCCCAGCGGCTGCCCATCTCGCCGAAGTGAGCGACGAATTCGCGGCTCAGGGGTGGTAGTCGGTCCTGCAAGGCCATGGTCTGATGCTCGTCAACAAGATGCTGAATTTTCAGGAATTTCTGAAAGGTCTGCATCGTACCCGGTTTCAATCTCCTGCTTGGCAACTCGGATTCAGATCGTCATACTGGATGAATGAACAGTGAAGTCAGTGTTCCCGTTGCAGCGATCAAGGGACGGGGTGCTGCCACCCGCTTCCCGCACCGCTTCATGTCTGATCATCGCCAGGGCTTCGACGATGGCTGGAGCGGTCCGGACGAAGACGCCGACGCGCCCCCGCCCGCCACCGAGGTGACCTGGGAAGACCCTCGCAGCGCGATCACCCGCAACGACAGCCCCGACATCTTCTTCGACCGATCGCTCAACCCCTATCGCGGGTGCGAGCACGGTTGCATCTATTGCTATGCGAGACCCACGCACAGCTACCTGAACCTCTCCCCCGGGCTGGATTTCGAAACGCGGCTGGTGGCCAAGCGGGGGATCGACCAGGTCCTGCGACGCGAACTGGCCCGGCCGGCCTACCAGCCGGGGCTGCTGGCCATCGGCACTGCCACCGACTGCTACCAGCCGATCGAGCGCGAGTTGCGCCTGACCCGCTCCGTCATCGAGGTACTCAGCGAGGCTTCGCATCCGCTGTCGCTGGTCACCAAGTCCAGCGGGGTCGAGCGCGACATCGACCTGCTCGCACCGATGGCCGCGCGGGGGCTTGCCGGTGTATTCATCACCCTGACCACCCTCGACGCTGCGCTCACCCGCAAACTCGAGCCGCGCGCCGCCGCACCCCATCGCCGGCTACGCACCATCCGCACGCTGGCCGAGGCGGGGATTCCGGTGGGCATCAGCCTGGCGCCGCAGATTCCCTTCCTCACCGAAGACATGGAGCAGGTGCTCGAGGCCGCTCGCGACGCCGGGGCGAGCAGCGCCTTCTACCATGTGCTGCGCCTGCCCTGGGAAGTCGCGCCACTGTTCCGCGACTGGCTGTCGATGCACTATCCGCAGCGGGCCGGCCGCGTCATGGCGCGGGTCCAGGAGATGCGCGGCGGAAAGGACTACGACAGCGATTTTGCGGTGCGGATGAAGGGCAGTGGAGTCTGGGCGGACCTGCTTGCGCAGCGTTTCCGGCGCGCCTGCGATCGCCTCGGGTTCAACCGGGAACGGATGGATTTCGACACCACCGCGTTCCGCCGGCCGGCGCTGGACGGCCAGGCCAGCCTGTTCTGAGGGCCCCGCGCCACAGGAACCCGTCTGGGTCGTCAGTTCGTCCTGCCGATCACCTGGATCTGGTACTTGTCCGACAGCCGGCGCTCGCTGGATGTTCAGGACGCCAAGGGCGTCACCCGAAGCTCAGGCCCACACGACGGCGACGCCGAGCAGTCCCACGCTCAGCACCGCACCCCACAGGCTGAAGGACCACTGCCCGGCGGGCGTGAGCCGGCGCAGGCGCTGGGGCAGCAGCCACGCGATGGGCGTGAAAGCGAGTGCGGCGACCAGCGCGTCGAAGCGCCAGTCGCCCCACAGGGTGGCGGGCGGAAGCAGGGCTGCGGGCTCCCGGAGGAGTCGTGATGCATCCGCGGGGCCACCCTGCCACCAGAGGCTGGCCGCCAGCACCGCGGACAGCAGAAGCAGCACCACGGCCATGGGCTTGAGCACCTTGTGGGACCCCAGCAGACTGAGCACCAACCCGGCTGCGGCGGCAAGGGCCAGCGCCAGGGCCAGCGCCTGGGGCAGTCCCTCGGTGCACGCACAGGCGGCTGAGCGCCAGAGCGCCGGATTGCAGGCGAGGCCCACCCAGGCCGCGACCGCGGCGACGATCCAGCCCGGGTGCCGGTAGGTGCGCATCTCGCCCGGGGCGAGTTCGGAGGGCCCGAAGGAGGTCGATCGGAACAGCGTCAGGGACATGGGCGCGTATTGTTGAGCCACGCGCCCGTGCTGGCAAGCGCTTCGTCAGGCGCTGAAGAATCCCTTGAGCTTGTCGGCCCAGGTTTCCTCGCTCGGCGAATGCTTGGCGCCGCCCTTGCGGATGGACTCGTCCAGTTCCTTGAGCAGCTTGCGCTGGTGCTCCGAGAGCTTGACCGGGACCTCCACCTGGATGTGGCAGTACAGGTCTCCCGGGTAGCTGGATCGCACGCCCTTGATGCCCTTGCCGCGCAGGCGGAACTGCTTGCCGTGCTGGGTGCCCTCGGGAATGTCGATGGCGGCCTTCCCGGCGAGGGTGGGCACCTCGATCTCGCCGCCCAACGCCGCGCGCGTGACGCTGACCGGAACCACGCAGTGCAGGTCGTCGCCGTCGCGCTCGAAGATGTCGTGCTTCTTGAGGCGGATCTCGATGTACAGGTCGCCCGGGGGGCCGCCGTTCATGCCCGGCTCGCCGTTGCCGGCGCTGCGGATGCGCATGCCGTCGTCGATGCCGGCCGGGATCTTGACCTCGAGGGTCTTCTGCTTCTTCACGCGTCCCTGGCCGTGGCAGGCGGGGCAGGGCTCGGGAATGATGCGCCCCGTGCCGCGGCACTGCGGGCAGGTCTGCTGCACGCTGAAGAAGCCCTGGCGCATCTGCACCACGCCCTGGCCGTGGCAGCTGGCGCAGGTCTTGGCCTGCGTGCCCGGACGGGCGCCGCTGCCGTGGCAGGTGTCGCACGATTCCCACGTGGGAATGCGGATCTGGGCTTCCTTGCCGTTGGCGGCCTCCTCCAGCGTGACCTCCATCGCGTAGGAGAGGTCGTTGCCGCGATAGACCTGCCGTCCGCCGCGGCCGCCGCCGGCGCGCTGCTGGCCGAAGATGTCCCCGAAGATGTCGCCGAAGGCTTCGGCGAAGCCGCCGAAACCTTCCCCGCCAGGGCCGCCGCGCATGTTGGGGTCGACGCCGGCATGGCCGTACTGGTCGTAGGCTGCCCGCTTGTCCGCGTCGGACAGCATCTCGTAGGCTTCCTTGGCCTCCTTGAACTTGGCCTCGGCTTCCTTGGCGGCATCACCCTGGTTGCGGTCCGGGTGGTACTTCATCGCCAGCTTGCGATAGGCCTTCTTGATCTCGTCGTCCGAGGCGTTCTTTGGAACGCCCAGGACGTCGTAGTAGTCGCGTTTGGTTGCCATGTTGGTTGGG
>DAIMZU010000072.1:0-9214 GCA_036733845.1 Ramlibacter sp. | reverse complement strand
CGACCCCACCGCCGCGCCGTCCGCGGACCCGCCCGCCGGAAGCGAGGCCGTGTTCTGGTCGCCGGCCGACTGGGCCTGGACCGGCGGACTCATGGACGCGCTCCTGCCCACCCTGTACTTCGGCCGCGAGATCGTGGCGTGCAACAGCCGCTTCAGCCCCGAGCTTGCGTTCACGCTCATGGAGGCGCATGGCGTCACGCACACCTTCCTGTTCCCCACCGCCCTGAAGGCCATGATGAAGGCCTTCCCGCAGCCGCGCCGCCAGTTCCGGCTGAAGCTGCAGGCCATCATGAGTGCGGGCGAGGCGGTGGGTGACGCGGTGTTCGGCTACTGCCGCGACGAGCTGGGCATTCTCGTCAACGAGATGTTCGGACAGACCGAGATCAACTACATCGTCGGCAACTGCGCCATGAACGGCCAGGACTCACCGGTCGCCTGGCCGGCGCGGCCCGGCAGCATGGGTCGTCCCTACCCCGGTCATCGAATCGCGGTGATCGACGACGAGGGCAGGGAATGCCCGCCGGGCGTGGCGGGCGACGTGGCCCTGAACCGCTTCGACGTCCAGGGCGAGCCCGATCCGATCTTCTTCCTCGGTTACTGGCGCAACGAGGCGGCCACCGCCGCCAAGTTCACTGGGGACTGGTGCCGCACCGGGGACCTGGCGGTGCGCGACGAGCAGGGCTATCTCTGGTACCAGGGCCGCGCTGACGACGTCTTCAAGGCTGCGGGCTACCGCATCGGGCCGGGCGAGATCGAGAACTGCCTGGTCAAGCATCCGGCGGTCGCCAATGCGGCCGTTGTTCCCAAGCCCGACCCCGAGCGTGGCGCCCTTGTCAAGGCATATGTCGTGCTGGCCCCGGCCGCGGCCGCCGAGCGCGCCGCCGCCGCGCAGGTCGCCGAGTTCGACGCGCGCCTGGCGGCGCGGCTGCAGGAGCACGTCCGGGGTCGGCTGGCACCCTACGAATACCCCAAGGAAATCGAGTTCATCGACCAGCTCCCCATGACCACCACCGGCAAGGTGCAGCGGCGCGTCCTGCGGCTCCAGGAGGAGGAACGGGCGCGGCGGGCGGCGTAGAGAGCCCCACGCGTATTCCCCGAGACGCCCCTCGCCCATCCGGTGCTACATTCCTGCCAACGTGCAGCTGTCCGCACGGTGCAAATTCAGCAGGAGACCGACCGTGAAACTCGCCAAGATTGCCCTGGCGCTCGCCATGTCCGCCGGATTCATGGCAGCCGCAAGCGCCCAGACCACCATGAAGATCAGCATCTCGGTGGCCCAGAACTCCCATCAGGGCGTTGCCATCGACACCTTCGCACGCGAGGTCGAGAAACGCACCGGTGGCCGCTACAAGATCCAGACCTTCTATTCCGGCGCACTGGGTGGCGAGCGCGAGAGCATCGAAGCCGTGCAACTGGGCACCCAGGAGCTGGCGTTCAGCTCCACCGGCCCGGTCCCCAACTTCGTGCCCGAGGCCCGCATCCTGGACATTCCGTTCCTGTTCCGTGACAAGGCGCATGCGCGTGCCGTGCTCGATGGCCCGATCGGCCAGGAGATGCTCACCAAGTTCGAGCCCAAGGGCTTCAAGGCGCTGGCCTGGGCCGAGAACGGCTTCCGCCACATGACCAACAGCAGGCGCGCGGTCAACGCCCCTGACGACCTCAAGGGCCTGAAGATGCGCACCATGGAGAATCCGGTGCACGTCACGGCCTACAAGGGACTGGGTATCGTCACCACCCCCATGGCCTTCCCCGAGGTGTTCACCGCGCTGCAGCAGGGCACCGTCGACGGCCAGGAGAACCCGCTGTCGGTCATCATGGCCGCCAACTTCCACCAGGTCCAGCGTCACCTGAGCCTCACCGGCCACGTCTATTCGCCGGCCATCTTCCTGATGAACAAGGGCAGCTTCGACAAGCTCTCGGCCGCCGACAAGCAGGCCTTCATCGACGCCGCCAAGGAAGGCGCCAAGGCCAACCGCGCGCGGGTGGACGAGGACGACGCCAAGGGCGTCGCCGAACTGCGTGCCAAGGGCATGCAGGTCGTGGAGAACGTCGACAAGCAGAAGTTCGTCGCTACCCTGGCCCCCGTGAACGCCGAGTTCGAGAAGCAGTTCGGCAAGGCCAACATCGACCGCATCCGCAACTTCAAATAACCCGACACTGACCGGAGGAGAGGCGGCGTCCTGCCGAGGCAGGGGCCGCCTTTTTCGCATGAGACAGGCATTCCTGCGATTTGAACGCGCCACCAGTGGCTTTGCCATGGTGGCCGCCTGCCTGCTGCTCGCCATCGCGGCGGGCCTGGGCGTCTACCAGATCATCACCCGATTCGTGCTGGAGCGACCCGCCGAATGGACCGAGGTCCTGATCCGCTTCTCGCTGATCTGGATGGTCTTCATGGGCATCCCCGCGGCCTTCCGGCAGGGCGCGATGGTCAGCGTGGACGTGCTCTATCGCTGGAGCCCGCCGCGCCTGCGGCGCGTCCTCGACTGGGTCGTGTGCATCGCGGCCCTTTCGCTGATGTGGGTGATCCTGTGGTGGGGCTGGGACTATGCCAACCGCGGCAAGGTGCAGACCATGATCGGCCTGGAAGGCGTGTCGATGTTCTGGGCCTACCTGGCCCTGCCGGTGGGGGCGGTATTCGCCTCGATCGGCATCGTCGGCAACCTGCTCGATCCCCAACGGCTCGAACTGGAGACCCAGCAATGACCGGGGTGATGATCGGCACGATGGTGCTGTGCTTTGCGCTCACCATCTCGGTGGCGGTGTCCATCGGCCTGGCCGCGGTGCTGGGCATCCAGGTTGCCAATGCGAACATGCTGCTGGTCACCAAGGAGATGTTCTCCTCGATCAACAAGTTCCCGCTGGCTGCCATCCCCTTCTTCATTCTGGCAGGCAACCTCATGGAGACTGGCGGCATCTCGCGCAGGCTCGTCGAGTTCGCCAAGAGCCTGGTCGGCGGCGTGCAGGGCGGACTGCCCATGACCTGCGTGCTCACCTGCATGATCTTCGCGGCGGTCTCGGGGTCGTCGGTGGCCACCACCTTCGCCATCGGCGCCATCCTGATTCCCGCGCTGGTCAAGCACGGTTATCCGCGCAACTACGCCGCGTCCCTGCAGGCGACCAGCGCCGAACTCGGCGTGGTGATCCCGCCGTCCATCCCCATGATCCTGTACGGCGTGAGTGCCGAGGTGTCCATCGGCGAGTTGTTCATCGCCGGCATCGGGCCGGGTCTGCTGATCGGCGCGGCGCTCATGCTGTTCGTGTGGATCTGGTGCAAGGTCAAGGGCCTGGGCCGCAATGACGGCGACGGCCGCCTGCCCGTGCTGCGCGCCACCGCGCAGGCCAGCTGGGCGCTGCTGATGCCGGTGATCATCCTGGGCGGCATCTATGGCGGCATCTTCACGCCCACCGAAGCCTCCGCTGTCGCCGTGGCCTACGCGCTGCTGGTGGGCATGGTCATCTACCGCGAGATCGGCATCAGCGACCTCTATCCCATCCTGCGCCGCTCGGTCATGGCCTCGGCGGTGATCATGTTCATCATCGCCAACGCCGGCCTGTTCGCCTTCCTGCTGACGCGCGCCGGGGTACCCGACGCCATCGGCCAGTGGCTCAAGGAGGTGCTGCAGCAGCCGGTGCTGTTCCTGATCGGCGTCAACCTGGCGCTGTTCCTGATCGGCATGTTCATCGAGACCAGCGCCGCCATCATCGTGCTGGCGCCCATCCTTGCCCCGGTCGCGATGCACTTCGGGGTCGACCCGGTGCATTTCGGCATGATCATGGTGGTGAACCTGGCCCTTGGCATGATCACGCCGCCGTTCGGCGTGAACCTGTTCGCCGCCTGCACTGTCGCGCGAATATCGCTGGACCGCATCGTGGGGCAGCTGGTGCCCTTCGTGCTGGTGGTGGTGGCCTGCCTGGCCATCATCACCTACGTGCCCGCGCTGTCGCTGACCTTGCGTGACCTGATGTACGCGGGGCGCTGATGGGAGCCGCTTTCACCCCTGAATCCGGCCGCCTGCTCCTGCGTGCGCTGTTCGACGAGGCGCTGTCCGCGGTCGATCCGCTGAAGTCCGTGCCTGGCCACCTGCCGCCGCGGCCCCGGGGCCGCACCGTCGTGGTCGGCGCCGGAAAAGCCTCGGCCCGCATGGCCCTCGCGCTCGAGCAGGCCTGGGACGGGCCCTTGTCCGGACTGGTTGTCACGCGCTACGGCCATGGCGAGCCCTGCCAGCGCATCGAGGTGGTCGAGGCCGGGCATCCCGTCCCCGATACTGCGGGCCTCGAAGCCGCGGTCCGCATCCGCCGCCTGGTGGAGGGCCTGTCGGCCGACGATCTCGTCATCGCGCTGATCTCCGGCGGCGGCTCGTCGCTGCTGACTGCACCGGCCGCCGGCATGACGCTGGAGGACAAGCGCCAGGTCACCGGCGCGCTGCTGCGATCGGGCGCCGGCATCCATGAGATGAACTGCGTACGCAGGCACCTGTCGTCCATCAAGGGCGGCAAGCTCGCGCAGGCCTGCGGGCCGGCGGCGGTGTGGACGCTGGTGGTCTCGGATGTTCCCGGCGACGATCCGCGCACCGTGGCCTCAGGCCCGACGCTCCCCGACGACAGCACGCCGGCCGATGCACTGGCCGTCCTGCGGCGCCACGGCATCGCTCCTCCGGATCCCGTGCTGCGGGTGCTGCAGGCGCCCGCGCAGGCGACGGCCCTTGCCGCGCAGGGACCGCGCGAGTGCCGTGTCATCGCCACCGCGCAATCCGCCCTGGAGGCCGCTGCGCGGGCGGCCGAGGCGCAGGGCCTGCGCGCCCTCATCCTGGGCAATGCCATCGAGGGCGAGGCCCGCCATGTCGGCCGGGTCCATGCCGGCATCGCGCAGCAGGTGGCGACCCATTGCCAGCCGCTGCCTGCGCCGGCGGTGCTGCTGTCCGGCGGCGAGACCACGGTCACGGTCACGGGGCAGGGCCGGGGCGGGCGAAATGCCGAATTCCTGCTGGGCCAACTCATCGGCGTGGCCGGGCATGACCGCATCTGGGGCCTGGCTGCCGACACCGACGGCATCGACGGCAGCGAGTCCAACGCCGGGGCGGTGTTCGGCCCCGACAGCTGGCAGCGCGCGCAGGCCTTGCGCCTGTCCGCGCAGGAACTGCTCGGACGCAACGATGCCTTCGGCTTCTTCGAGGCCCTGGGCGACCTCGTCACCACCGGTCCGACGCGGACCAATGTGAACGACTTCCGGGCAACCTTGGTGGCTTGACGCGTGATATCCGGCATGTGCCGGAAGGCCCCGCTTCAGTCCACCTCGGGCGTGAGCAGGCGTGTCACTTCCGCGAGCCGTGCCCACCGCTCCTGCGCATTGCCAGGAGCTGGCGAGCGCGACAAGATGGCGCTCGCCGCCGCGACATCGCACCCGGAGTCCAATCGCATTGCGCGCAGCACGGGAACGAAACGCACGCCGTCCAGGGCATCGTCGGGTTCGGATCCCGCGCCGAAGGCCTGCATCTCCAGGACATGCCGCAGGGCCGACTGGGCATCGGGCCACCGGCGGCGCATGAAGGCCAGGTAGGCGCACTGGCGCGAGGCGGCGGGCACCTCCGCGGACAGGCAGAACTTCTCGAAGATGTGCTTCAGCCGTTCAGTCTGGTCTGCAAGAAAGACGGACTTGAGCCCATCTTCGAGGCGCTTGTCTGGGTGGGGACCCACGTCGAAGTCCCACACTGTCGCACTCAACAACGCATTACCCAGCAAGTCGTCCTGTGTAGGGCCCTCGGCTTTCGCAAGCGCTTTGTCCAGCAGGGCCATGGCGTCGAAAGCCGGGGCAGCCAGCTGCTCGCCGCCGCTGGATGTCCGCAATATGCGGGCGCCCGAATTCAGGATCTTCAGTTCGATCTCGATGAACGCCCGGCGTGATTGTCCAGTGGCGGGATGGTTCGGTGTATTCAGCACGGTCTCGTACATCGAGCACAGGACCTTCCTGGTTTCGCTGGTTTTCGATTCGCGCAATCTGCTCGGCAGCAGCAACTGGCTGCGGGCCTCCGCGAATTCTGCATACGACCTGAACTCGGCCGGGGCTGCGGTCGGCAGCGAGGGCGCATCGCAGGGTGCGGCTTGGGTTTCCAGGGAGGAAATTCCGCGCATCGGTTGCGCAGTCCTCTGCGGCGCAGAGAACAAGTCATTCTTCAATCCTGACCCAGACACCAGCGGAGACGATCCCTCGTCTTTCGGAAATGGGATGGATTCGTTGCCTTTCGTGCGTTCTTTTTTCAGCAGCTCGATGGCGGCGGAAGCCGGGTCAGCCAAGCCGCCGGCGCGGGCTTCCAGGAGATTCAGTTCGTCCTGGATGAATGCATTGCGGTCGCGGATACCCTTTCCGACGAGGGGGTGGTCCGCCGTCCGCAGCAGGGTCTCGTACATCGAGCACAGCGCCCGGCCGGCCTCCCCGGATTTCGATTCGCCCGGCTGTCGCAGGCGCCTGATCAGGTCATTGCGCGCGTGCCTGAACTGCTCGCGTGTCATCGGCTCGGCCGATCGGCGCGTCGCGGGGGAGGCCGCCGAACTCGCCGCCGTGATGGCGGCTTGGCTCGAGGTGGCCAGGCTGAGTAAGTGGCGGCCAGCAGGGTACGTCATCGTGAAATCGCGTCGTGGGGTCGATGTGAGTCGGCGTTTCAGCCCCTGCGTTCCCGCCTCTCGACCGGACGTCAGCCGAAAGTCAGTGCGTATGCCTCCTGCGCAGTGGGTCGGGCCGGTTCGCAGCAGGGCCTGGAACCGTCCCCCGGGGGCCGGACCGCAAGCGGTGCGCTATAACCACCACTTCATCAATGACCGAGCTATCCGTGACGACACACACGCCCATTCCCCGCGTGCGCCTGGGCCAGAGTGACCTGCAGGTCAGCCGCATCTGCCTGGGCACCATGACCTTCGGCGAGCAGGTACCGTCGGCCCTGGCGCACGACATCCTCGACCGCGCGCTCGAGCGGGGTGTCGACCTCATCGACACGGCCGAGATGTACGCCATCCCCACCCGTGCCGAGACCTATGGCGCCACCGAGGACATCATCGGCCAGTGGTTCGCGAAGCGGCCGACGGCGCGCGCCCGGGTGACCCTGGCCACCAAGGTCGCCGGCCCGTCGCGTGGCATGCCCTGGGTCCGGGAAGGCCTCGGCCTGACGCCAAAGGACATCGTCGCCTCCTGCGAGAAGTCGCTGCGACGGCTCCGCACCGAGGTGATCGACCTCTACCAGATCCATTGGCCGGAGCGCTATGTTCCGGCTTTCGGAGCGATCTACTTCGACCCGGTCAAGGACCGCAGCGAAACACCGATCCACGACCAGCTCGAAACCCTTGGCCGGCTGGTGCGTGAAGGCAAGGTCCGGCACATTGGGCTGTCGAACGAGACTCCCTACGGGGTCCACGAGTTCGTGCGGCTGGCCGAGCAGCACGGCCTGCCGCGCGTCGTGAGCGTGCAGAACGTGTACGGCCTGCTGAGCCGCGCGGTCGACAACGGTCTCGACGAAAGCCTGCACCGTCTGGGCGTGTCCCTGCTGGCGTACTCGCCGCTGGGGGCCGGACTGCTCTCGGGCAAGTACGACGTCAGCGGTATCGACGGCCCCGGCGCTGCCGAGGCCGGCCGCATCGGCCGCTTCGAGTCGGTGCGAAAGCAGCGCTGGGGCCGCCCCGAGGCACTGGCGGCAGCGCGCCGCTACAGCGCCCTGGCGCGCGAGTTCGGCCTGACCCCCACGCGGATGGCGCTGGCCTTCTGCTACACCCGCTGGAAGGTCGCCAGCACCATCATCGGCGCGACCTCCCTGGCCCATCTCGACGAGAACATCGACGCCTGGGGCACGACGCTTCCGCCCGAATTGCTCGAGCGCATCGACCAGATCCGCTGGGAGATGCGCGACCCGGCCGCCTGAGTGAACATCCGATGGCCCGCAGGACGGCGCATGTGAGCGAAACGCCCGCGACCGCGTTCCTGCGGTCGCGGGGCGTGCCCTTCACCGAGCATCCCTACGAGTACCTGGAGCACGGTGGTGCGCAGCACAGCGCGGAGGTGCTGGGTCTGGATCCGTACAGCGTGGTCAAGACGCTGGTGATGGAAGACGAGGCCGCGCGGCCGCTGCTGGTGCTGATGCACGGCAACCGCACCGTCTCCACGAAGAACCTGGCGCGGCAGGCGGGCCTGAAGTCGGTGGAGCCCTGCAGGCCCGAGGTCGCCAACCGCCACAGCGGCTACCTCGTGGGGGGCACCTCACCCTTCGGCACGCGCAAGGCAATGCCTGTCTACGTCGAGGAGACGATCCTCGCGCTGCCACGCATCGTGATCAACGGCGGCCGGCGGGGGTTCCTCGTGGGCATCGCGCCACGGGTGCTGGTGGACGTGCTCAGTGCGCGGCCGGTGCGTTGCGCGCTGGAGGTTTGAGTGCCTTGCGCTGCGCGCCGGACGCACCGCGCTCCGGCCTCCCCGCGTGGGCCGGGATGACGGAGATCTCCCCACCGTCATTCCCGCGAAAGCGGGAACCCACGCCCGAGGCAGCCTGCAACCTGCGGCAGAATCCGCCCCCATGGACAACGTCTATTTCGTGCTCGCCCCCGTGGCGGCCTACCTCCTCGGCTCACTCGCCTTCGCCGTGATCGTCAGCCGCGTCATGGGCCTGTCGGACCCGCGCACCTTCGGCAGCGGCAATCCAGGGGCCACCAACGTGCTGCGCTCCGGCAGCAAGCCCGCCGCGATCGTGACGCTGCTGCTCGATGCCATGAAGGGCCTGGTCCCCGTGCTGCTGGTCAAGCACTACGGCCCACCGGTGGGGCTGATGGAAGGCACGCTGGCTCTCGTCGCGCTCGCGGCCTTCCTGGGCCACCTTTACCCGGTGTTCTTCCGCTTCAAGGGCGGCAAGGGCGTGGCGACCTTCATCGGTGCGGTGTTCGGCATCGACTGGCTGCTGGGGGCGGCGACCGGACTGACCTGGCTGATCATCGCGTTCTTCTTCCGCTATTCGTCGCTCGCGTCGCTGGTGTCGGCCGTGTTCGCCCCGGTGTACTTCCTGCTGCTGGATCGCGTCGCCTGGACGGCGGACGCGCCGGTGGTGATGGCGCTGTTCGTGATGGCGCTGCTGCTCGCGTGGCGGCATCGGGAGAACATCAATCGGCTGCTCAAGGGGACCGAGTCGAGGATCGGTCAAGGGAAGAAAAAGGGCGCCTGACGCGGCCTCGTCATCCCCACTTC
>DAIMZU010000071.1:0-9267 GCA_036733845.1 Ramlibacter sp. | reverse complement strand
GCAGTTCTACGACCCGGTCAAGGGCATGTTCCTGCCCGACCGCTACATCAAGGGCGAGTGCCCGACCTGCCATGCCAAGGACCAGTACGGCGACAGCTGCGAAGTCTGCAGCAGCGTGTACTCGCCCACCGACCTGATCCAGCCCTATTCCACCCTCACTGGCGCGACGCCCGAGCTGCGCCAGTCCGAGCACTTCTTCTTCCGGCTGTCCGACCCGAAGGTGGTCGAGTTCCTCCAGGCCTGGACCCAGGACGGCAAGCTGCAGCCTGAGATGGCCCGCAAGGCCAGCGAATGGTTCGAGGCGGGCCTGGCCGACTGGGACATCAGCCGCGAGGCGCCCTACTTCGGCATCGAGATCCCCGACGCGCCGGGAAAGTATTTCTACGTCTGGCTGGACGCGCCGGTCGGCTACCTGGCCAGCCTGAAGAACCACTTCGACAAGGGCCAGGCGCGCGAGCACTGGCATGAGCCCTCCCGCACGAGCGCCAGCTTCGACGAGTTCGTGGCCGACCCGGCGGTCGAGCAGGTCCATTTCATCGGCAAGGACATCGTGTACTTCCACACCCTGTTCTGGCCCGCCATGCTGAAGTTCTCGGGCCGCAAGACGCCCACGCAGGTCAATGTGCACGGCTTCATCACCGTCAGCGGCGAGAAGATGTCCAAAAGCCGCGGCACCGGCATCGATCCGCTGAAGTACCTGTCGCTCGGCATGAACCCGGAGTGGCTGCGCTACTACATCGCGGCCAAGCTCAACGGCCGGGTAGAAGACGTCGATTTCAACCCCGACGACTTCGTTGCGCGCGTCAACGCGGACCTGGTGGGCAAGTACATCAACATCGCGAGCCGCGCGGTCAAGTTCATCCCGGGCGGCGAGCTGTTGGCGAACGACGCCGCCAGCCTCGACCCGGCGGGGCTGGTCTCGCGCGTGGCGCAGTTGTACGAGACCCGCGAGTACGGCAAGGCGCTGCGCGAGATCATGGCCTACGCCGACGAGGTCAACCTGCGCTTCGACACGGCCGCACCGTGGAAGCTGGTCAAGCAGGGCGAGGGCGCCCAGGCCGCTGCGATCTGCTCCGAGTGCATCGAGCACTTCAAGGTGCTGACCGCCTGCCTCAAGCCAGTGCTGCCCTCGCTGGCGGCGCAGGCGGAGGCCTTCCTGCAGTGCGACCCGCTGGACATCCACAACGCCGCCACGCCGCTGGGCGCCGGCCACCGCGTGGGCGAATACAAGCACCTGATGCAGCGTGTGGATGCCAAGCTGCTCGATGCCCTCTTCGAGCCGCCGGCCGATGCCCCTGCTGCCCCGGCGCAAACTGCCGTGCCGGGCGGCGAGCCGGTGGCCGACGGCATCACCATCGACGACTTCTCGAAGATCGACCTGCGCATCGCCCGGATCGAGGCCTGCGAGGCGGTCGAGGGTTCGACCAAGCTGCTGCGCCTCACGCTGGACCTGGGCGAGGGCCGCACCCGCAATGTCTTCTCCGGCATCGCATCCGCGTACAAGCCGCAGGACCTGGTCGGCAAGCACACGGTGGTGGTGGCCAACCTCGCCCCGCGCAAGATGAAGTTCGGCGTGAGCGAGGGCATGGTGCTGGCTGCCAGCCATGCGGACGAGAAGTCCCAGCCCGGCATTTACATCCTGGAACCGGGCCCGGGTGCACAGCCAGGGATGCGGGTGCGGTAAGCTGGACAGCATGCAAGCCTCGCCGTCCTGTCCCTCGGCCGCGCCTGCCGCCCGGCTCGCCCGACTCGCCGCCCTCGCCCTGCTCGCCGCCAGCCTGTCCGGCTGTGCCGTCATCTCGGTGGCCAGCGCGGCCACCAGCGTCGCGGCCACCGGAGTCAGCCTCGCGGCCAGCGGTGTCGGACTGGCGGCTGATGCCGCCATCGGCACGGCCCGCATCACAGGGCGCGCGGTGGGCGCCGCGGCCGATCTCGCGATCCCGGGTCAGTGACTGCCGGCCCGCGGGAGCACACGGAGCCATGCCCCTCGCCCCCTTCCGTCCCCGCATCCTCTCGGCCCTCCGGGGCTACGACCGCCAGCGCTTCCAGGGCGACCTGGGCGCCGGCCTCACCGTCGCCATCGTCGCCCTGCCCCTGGCCATGGCCTTTGCGATCGCCTCGGGCCTCAAGCCCGAAGCCGGCCTGTGGACCGCCATCATCGCCGGGCTGATCGTTTCGCTGGCCGGCGGCTCCAACGTGCAGATCGCCGGGCCGGCCGGCGCCTTCATCGTCATCGTCTACGGCATCGTCGAACGCTACGGACTGGCCAACCTGCTGATCTCCACCGCGTGTGCCGGCGTGCTGCTGTTCCTCATGGGGTGGCTGCGCCTGGGCAACCTGGTGCGCTATGTGCCGGTGAGCATCGTGGTGGGCTTCACCAACGGCATCGCGGTGCTGATCGCGCTGTCGCAGGTCAAGGATTGGCTGGGCCTGCAGATCCCGCGCATGCCAGCGGACTTCTTCAACCAGATCCAGGTGCTGGCGGCGAACCTGGGCAGCTTCAATCCGGTGTCCTTCGCATTGGGGCTGGCCTGCGTCATCGGGCTGTACATCTGGCCCAAGCTGTGGGGCGGCGGCTCGCCCCTTCTTCCTGCGCTGGAACTCCCGCTCGTGCGGCGCGCCGCCGTCGTCGGCGCGCGGGTGCCCGGGCCGGTGGTGGCGCTGGCCACGCTGACCCTGCTCGCGTGGCTGCTGCAACTGCCGGTGGAGACCATCGGCAGCCGCTTCGGCGGCATCCCGCAGACGCTGCCCGCCTTCGCGCTGCCGGCCTTCTCGTGGGAGACGGTCAAGCAACTGGTGACGCCCACGCTGACCATCGCCGCCCTGGGCGCCATCGAGTCGCTGCTGTGCGCCCGGGTGGCCGACCAGGTCAGCAACGGACTGCCCCGGCACGATCCCAACCAGGAACTGATGGCGCAGGGCCTGGCCAACGCCGTCGTGCCCTTCTTCGGCGGCATGCCGGCCACCGGCACCATCGCCCGCACGGTCACCAACGTGCGCTCCGGGGCCACCACCCCGGTCGCGGGCATGGTCCACGCGCTCGCCGTCGCCGCGGTGGTCCTGCTGGCCGCGCCCCTGGCCCTGCACGTTCCGCTGCCGGTGCTGGCCGGCATCCTGCTGTTCATCGCCTGGAACATGGGCGAATGGCGCGAGTTCGCCAAGCTCTCGCACTACAGCGCGCACTACCGGGTGCTGATGGTGGGCACCTTCGTGCTCACCGTGGTGTTCGACCTCACGGTCGCCCTGGAAGTCGGCGTGGTCGCCGCCTGCGTGCTGTTCATCCGGCGCATGAACACGCTGTTCATGGTCGAGCCGGTGCCGCAGGAAGACGGAGCGCTCAGGTTCCGCCTGTACGGCTCGATGTTCTTCGGTGCGGCGGCCAAGATCGATGCGGCGGTCGAGGCGGTCGAATCCGCACCCGGCAGGCCGAACGTGCGGCTCGATGCGCTGCACTTGGTGCACATGGATACGACAGGCCTGGATGCGCTGCGACAGTTGCACAAGGCCGTGCTGCTGCGCGGCGGCACCCTGGCAATCGAGCACCTGCAACAGCAGCCGCGCGAGGTGATGGAGCGGGCGGGATTCCTGCAGGAGATCGCCGCGCACCAGGTGTCGGATGAGGTGACCGCCTGAAGGGGCTGGGTTCCTTCACGAACCGGCTGGCCGGCGGGGACGCCCCTGTCCATGACGTCACTTCGCCACGCCAGGCTCGGCCTCCGGGTCCTTCTGTGTCCCGGTCCGCGCCACTCGCCAATCGCGGTCCCACCACACGATGAAAAGCATCGAGTGGTTGGGCGGATCCATCCAGCGCCAGGCCCAGCTCGCCTCGCCATTGGGATAGCGCTCCTGGTTTGCCGGCTTGCCCAGCGTGCGGCGCACCTCCTCCATGGCCATGCCGGGGCGGATCTTCGCGAAGTTGGTCGGATTCAGCACCTGGCGCAGCGCGCTCATCCGCCCATCCGGGCCGATGGTGATCATGTAGTTCTGGTGCCCGGCGGGGTTGCGGTTGTATTCGAACACGCGGGCGCCGCCGGGGCCCTCCCACACCGCCTCCGGCGCGCCGAAGCGCGCGCGCACGTCGGCCTCGGTGGAGACCCCCTCCTCCAGTTCGCTGATGCGCTGCGGATCGCAGCCGGCCAGCACCACACCCAGCAGGGCGGCAGCCGCGCAGGTCATCCATGGCTTGACGAATCGCATCGGTAGAATCCCGAAGTTCACCAGGTCCCATCATGTCCAAGCTGCTGCGTCTTTTCCGCCGTCCTGATTACAAATCGGACGTCTCCCAATTCCTCGACCAGTTGAAGGCGCAGAAGCCGGACATCGAAGCCCAGCAGCGCGCCGGCCGCGCGCTGTGGTGGGACAAGTCACTCGACCGGGAACTGCAGGACGAGTGGAAGCAGGCGCGGGTGCGGCAGAAGGCGTATGTGTACGGGAGCGAGCCGGGCTGAGCAGCCGGCTGCTCAGGGGATCTGGAGCGCCAGGGCCATCCGGTGCTCCCCTTCGAAGCGCAGGACCTCGGTCCGTTCGGCAGTGCCGTTGGCGAAATTGGACAGGCCGTCCCCCTCGGCGGATTGGCTTTGGGTCTTGCGCGTCCATCCGAGGCCTTCCGCGCGGTAGCTGGATGAACGGCTCAGGATCTCGGCCGCTCTCCTGTCTGCCGCCTTCGCACGGTTCCTGGCGTCCGATCTCTCGCTCTGGGGCAGGAACCCGGCTTCGGCCTTGGCTTGCTGCGCCGCGACCAAGGCCAGGTTGGCCGCATTCCGGGCCTCTTCCGTCAGCCGATAGGTGACGAAAACCTCGCCGCCGGCCTCCAGCCCATCCATCTTTTCTGCCAGCGCTTTCAAGTCCGCATTTTTCGTCGGCGGAAGCACGGCCGACAGGGGACCATTCCGGTCATCGTTCAGCAAGGTGCTGCTCACCCGAACCCGCGTGTGTTCGCTCACGAGTCCTCCCAAACCCCTCACGTCCGAGACCGCCACCCGGACGTCCCAGCCCCGGGTGGTGCCCGCCGACAGGACCTCGGCCAGCGTTCCAATCCCCGCGCTGGCGCTCACGCGGGTGCTGCGCTCGCGCACTTCGACTTTGTTGCCGAGCGATTCGCGCGTCTCGACGGATTTGCCTTTCACGACTTCGACGCCGGCGCTGCCGCCGCCGACCGCGACGCCCAACTCGGCGCTGGCGGACCCCGACACCGAGGAACTGCTGGCGTTGACCTTCTCGGCCTGCAGGCCCCGCCAGTGGTGCGGCTGGGAAGCGTCCCCGGAAGCGAGGGCCTTGACGAAACCCAGGCAGTCGTCCTTCTGGCGGGTCGTGAACCGGAATCCATCCTCGGAAGACTTGGTTCCGCCCCCGGTCAGGGCGATCAGGTCGCCGATCATGCCGACGGTCACACTGGCCGCCAGGGCATGGCCCTTGGCCAGGCGAACGGAATAGGTCCCTTCGGCGTCGCACGAAACCCGGATCAGGTGGCTGGACTCGAGCCGCTCCTTGGTGCTCACCGAGATGAGGGGAACCGGCAGGGGGACACCCACCGAGACCTGCCCGTAGCGACCGAACTTCAGGTCAACCGCCTCGCCGGGCCGCAATTCATGCACGCGGGATTCAATGACGCCCGCGTTGCGTTGCAGGGATTTTTGCAGCAGCGTTTCGGCCTGTCCTGTGGCCACGGCCGCGACCTTCTCCGCAAGCGCCCGCGTCGCGGCTTCCGCCAGGTCTTTTTTCGAGCGAGGGTCCCAGGCCGTCACCAAGTCGCTCAGGGATTTCTTGGCGTACTGGTCGAGCTTCGCCGACGCCCGCTGCCAGTCAGCCTTCGCCTGGTCTCGGTCGGCATTCTCAGACAACCCGAGGTTTGCAAGACGCTCGAGCACAGCAGGCATCAGTCCCTCGGGCCAATCGGCATGGGGAGATGCGGCCGCTTCCTGGAGAACCGCCATGCGAACGGCTTCCTTGACATCAAATTTGACAGTCGAAGCCAACAACCTGGATTGCAGCGTAACCGCCTTGTCGAGGTCTGCCAAGCAGGATGCAATCCGCTCCAGATCGCTCATGGCGGGTTGGGTGCTTTTGTTGGGATTCTTCGTCAAGGTGAGCAGGTTCAACCCAGCCAGCTTGCTCAATTCTTCGATTCGTCGAGTGGAGATCTCCTTGATCTGCGCAAGGGAATCCGGAGTACGGGGCTGATTCTTGCATCGCTCGAACTGGTCATGCAGTGAGAACGCTTTGTATGCCGGCTCCAACCAGTTCCTCACCTGCCGCATTTCCTCCGGGCTGTCCACCCAAGGACGCCCAGGGTTTGTTCCCGCGAACGAATTGAAGTCGTCGCGCAGGTTGGGTTCCTCCAGAACAGTCTTGAGCCTGGTCAGTTCCCGCTGATCATTCATGTAATCAGGCCTCAGCCACGGATGCGCCGCCTGCAAGCGTTCCTTCAGCCGCTCCGACGCCACCGCGTCGGCCACGTCCGGCTCCGCTGAAGGTCGGCCCGCACCGGCAGCAGCGCCCCACTTCTGCACGGTGGACTGCAGGACACGCTTCGCCTTGACATGGACGAACAGCTCTTCTTCGGTGGCCTTCAAATCCGGCGCCTGCTTCAGCTGGGTGATGAACCCGGCGATCCGGGCGCTGCATGCGGCCACATCCTCGCTGCTTCGAAAACCCTGCGCCACGAGACGCTGGATGTCGTCCCGGTCGACACCCGCATGCTGAAGGGAACCGTCGGCCGTGAGCTTGTCGAGAGCGTCCGAGATGGGTTTTTCGAGATCTTCGGCCCCAAGCTGACCCAGCGTCCCAGCGTAGGCATGGGACAGGCGGATGAAATCGGCGATCAGGAAATCCGCTTTGATCTTCAGATCGGATGCGGCGACACCCAGCAGACGGATGGTGCGGGCATCGGCCAACAGGCTGCCCTTGAGCACGCTGACCGACGGCGCGGGCCGCTCCTGCGACGCTCCATCATCGAACATCCAGGATCGCAACCTTTGCAGGATGCCCTTCCTCTGGGATGCAATGGCCAACTGCGCATCGGTGAGCAGGGCGCTGACGGTACGGAATGCGCGTTCGACCTCGATGTCCTGGATTCGGCGGCTGCGCTTGGCATCCAAGTCCTCGAATTCCTTGCGGAGCGCAGCACGATCCTGTGACGGGTCGGCCGATTTCGCAGCCAGCCGGGCGGCCTCCGCGTCGAAGGTTCGCATGCTGCCCGCGAGCTTGAGCATCTGCGCCAGTTCGATCTGGGACGTATCCCGGAACATCGTGTCGATGGCGGTGCTGTCGCCATTGGCGATATCGGACAACGTGCCGAGCATGCGAGGGTCCATCACCCGTTCGTTGAGAACGATGCGTGCAAGATCGTCATGCAAAGGCGCCGCGTCCGCGAAAATCACGTCCAGGCTTCGACGTGCCCGGAAGTACGACTCGGCCTTATCCTTCACCTGGTGGCTCGGATGCTCGTCTTCGAACGTCAGGACGGTCGCCAGTTTCGGGCAGACCGTCTTGAGTGCTTCCTGGTCCGCCTGACGGCGCGACAACAGGGTCAGCTTGGACCGCAGTTCGGCGCAACCGTCGGCGAGTTCCCAGGTCTTTGCCTGCTGGGGCAGACGCGCTTCAAGGCGGTCCAATTCAGCGATCAGCGTTTGAAGCTCGTTGACTGTCGTATCGAGCGTCAGGCCTTCTTTCAGCTGGTTGAGCCAGTCAGCTGAACTGGTCTTCAGTTCCCCGTAGATTTGCGCGCGGTACTCCGAAACCAGTGCGATCCGAGTACCACCGTCGACGAGCAGGCCAAGCGTGGTTCCGTCCAGTTCGCGCAAGAGCTTGCGCAGGCCACGCACCCGCTCTCCGGAATTCATCGCCTCCGGAAGTCTTTTCAGTCCGTCGTCCCACCCTTTGTCCAAGTCTCTGCTGCCCTCGGCAGCGTCCCGCTCGCCCAATGCGCCGACGCAGGCCGCGTAGATGACATCCGCAAGATCCTCGCGTTGGAAGCGGGTGGTCCAGATGCTCTTTTCTCCGATGGCTTCCGCGAGCGCCTGGCGGATCTGGCCAGCGGTCGCAAACTGGAAGGCCTGGCGCGCGAAGGATGCCTTGTTCTCGCTGATGATCTGCCTGGCCGCTGCCTGCGCTGCGACTTCCGGGTTCCTCCAGTCCAGATCGCCCTTCTCTCCGGCGGTGACGAACAAATGGGTGACGAAATTCTCGAGCACGCGCTTGACGCCGATGCCCGGCTCGCGGGCCGCGTCACGCGCGTCGTCGAAACGCTCCGGACTGTCCTGCCTCCCAGCCGGGGGCTTGTACAGCGTCGAATGTGCCAGCTGCGCGAGCTGCATCTTCTCGCTGCTCACGCTGCGCTTTCCGACGAATCGGTCCCAGCAACGCGCGGCGAAGCTGCGCGTTGGCGGCTTGAGCCCCTGCAGCTGGGCGACCAGCGGCGTCAGGCGTGTCGTCTGTCCCGGTGGGTGAACCGCAGGTGCGCCTTGCATCTCAGGCCCCCGAGGTGAGCGCCAGCCCGACGTCCCGCGGCGCCACGGTGGCGTGCGGCTCGCGGTTGAAACGTTCGAGGTCCGCCCGGCTCGCTTCAGCAGTCTCGAACATCGACACCACCCAGTCCGCAAACCGCCCGGCGTCCAGCGCCTCGAGTCCGCGCACCGACCACAACACCAGGTCCCGCTCGGCGGGGTCGATCGCGAGTGTCGCGCAATCGGGACCGAGTCCCAGGAAGTTTTCCGCCATGCAGTGCTCCCAGAGTTCCGGGCACCCCTGGGGTACGGCCATCAACGCAATCCGCAGCACCATGCGCCCACTGCCGGCCGGAACCTCGACCGCGCAATCCAGCCCGCTCGCATGCCCGATGCCGCACACGCCGTCGGCGCCCAGCCGCAGCGACAGGCCGGTGCGCAGGCCCAGCTCCCGCAGCCAGCCGTTGACCAGGACATGCTCCTCACAAGGTTCGTGGGCCGACATCGATAGCTCCTTCCATCGGGTTCCACTGAGTAACGCCTGCCCCGGCACGGTTCCGCAGCGGCACAGTCAGCCAACCCGCCTTGGCTAGAATCGCGGCACATGACCGCTCCCGCCCCGTCAACGCTGCCCGAGCCGGCCCAGGCGGACACGGCGGCCATGCCCGACGTGGTCGACCAGGTCGCCATCGCCCGCCTCTACGGCGAGCCGCTGTTCAACGTCCCCACCGACCTCTACATCCCGCCGGATGCCCTGGAGATCTTCCTGGAGGCCTTCGAGGGCCCGCTGGACCTGCTGCTGTACCTGATCCGCAAGCAGAAC
>DAIMZU010000070.1:0-9280 GCA_036733845.1 Ramlibacter sp. | reverse complement strand
AATTCGGCCCAGGCGTCGTCGGAGTCGGCGACATCGGCCTGCGGAACGGACGGGCGCTCCCCGGGCAGGAGGCCGAAATCGGTCAGGGGACGGCTTTGGCGCGGTGGCTGGCTTGGCATGCGGGTGTGCAAGGAACCGGAAAGATGTCCGTGACAGCCGCGCGGGCGGCTGAACCTCGACACTACCGTTTTTGGCCAATCCTGGCTAGTCACCCCCTCTCCCGCGGTGCCGGAGAGGGGGAAATCCGGGATTCACGCGTCCGTTGCTGGGTCTAATGCCTCCTCAGGATCGGCGCTGAAGCTGTCTCGGAAGGTGAAGTAGATCGAGGTGGTGAACATGGCCGCCATCAGCAGCGCCGTGGGGATCATGATGGACTGCGCCATGCCCGGCCCGCCGATGATTCCGCCGACCAGCCCCAGCACGGAGCCCACGCCCAGGAACAGCAGCAACCATCCCAGGGCGTAGACGATGTGCGCGCCCAGGTTGCGCCACACTGCCACCGCGCTGAAGAACAGGCACTTGGCCGGCGCGATGCCGTGCCAGTGCGCCAGCGCCGGCGCGTGCCAGAACACCACGAACAGCGGCACGTGCAGCGCCAGCGCCAGCATCGTGCTGCCGTCGATGCGGCCCGGCTCCGGCGTGGGGGTGCCCGCCACCAGGGTGGCGAGGCCGCCGGCCACGATCGACCCGGTGGTGTAGATCGCGCCGAGCACCACCATCGCCCGCGCCCGCTGCTGGCCGGCCCGGAATGCGCTCAGCAGCACCGACGGCATGGGAAAGCGGCCTTTGGCGGCCTCGGCGCTGGCGACCATCAGCCCCAGGGTGGCCGCCGGAACCAGCATGCCGCCGACGACCACCCCCACCAAGGGCAGCATCGAGACGACCAGGATCGCGGCCATGTACATGAAGAACAGGCCCGCCAGCGCCAGGGGCTGACGGAAGAAGGTGCGCACGCCGAGGCGAACCCATTCGGCTCCGGTGCGGGGCGCCACGACATTGAGTTTCATTGTTTGCGAATTTACCCGAGTCGCTCAGGCACCCACCGGATCGCGGATGCGCTCGCGCAGCACGCGCTCGAAATGGGTGGGGTCGTGCGGCTGGAGCATGCTGGCTTCGCGGGGCAGGTGGAAGTCCCAGAGACGGGAGATCCAGAAGCGCAGCGCGCCCGCCCGCAGCATGGCCGGGAGCAGTTCGCGCTCGGCGGCCTGCAGCGGCCGGCGGGCGGCGTAGGCGTCCAGGAAGGCGCGGGCGCGCGGCGCGTCATGCCGGCCGCTGGCCAGGTCGATGCACCAGTCGTTGAGGCAGACGGCGATGTCGAACAGCCAGGTGTCCACGCCCGCGAAGTAGAAGTCGAAGAAGCCGGTCAGCTGCGGCCCGTCGGGGCCGTCGTCGAACATGACGTTGTCGCGGAACAGGTCGGCATGCACCGGCCCCCGTGGCAGGGCGGCATAGGCCGAACTGGCGGCCACATGGTTCTGGTAGGCAAGCTCACTGCGCAGCAGGGTCGCGCAGCCGGCGTCCAGGAAGGGCAGGACCACGGGGGCGGTCTCGTTCCACCAGGACAGGCCGCGCAGGTTGGGCTGCTCGCGCTCGTAGTCAAGGGCGGCCAGGTGCATGCGCGCCAGCATGTCGCCCACCTGGGCGCAGTGCCAGGGCTGTGGCGCGAGTTCGCTGTGCCCGCGCAGCCGGTTCACCAGGGCCGCCGGCTTGCCGCAGACGGTGTGCAGGATGTCGCCCTCGCGGTCGGCCTGCGGGTCGGGCACCGGGATGCCGCGGCTCGCCAGGTGCTTCATGAGGTGCAGGTAGAAGGGCAGCTGCTCGAACCCCAGGCGCTCGAAGAGCGTCAGCACCCATTCGTGCGCCTGGCCGTCCGACTCCGTGGTGACGAAGTAGTTGGTGTTCTCGATTCCGCCCTGGATGCCGCGCAGCGCGCGCAATTCGCCCAGGCCGAGCGCGTGCAGCAGTCGGCTCGCCTCGTCGGCGGACACTTCGGTAAAGACAGCCATCGGGAAGGATTCAAGGGCGCAGGAAAGCCGCCCGCGATGTTTGGCGCGCGGGCGCCTGCGGGAATGCGGATGCGCCGATTGTAGGTGGGCGGCGGACCGCCTTCGCCCCGGCCTGAACGCGCCGGAAGGCACAATGGGCGGATGCCCGTTCCCACCGAATCGCCAGACGGCCGCAAGACCCTGCTGCTGGTCGACGGCTCCAGCTACCTGTACCGCGCCTTTCACGCCATGCCCGACCTGCGGGCCGTCCCGGGCGACCCCACCAGCCCGCCGACGGGGGCAATCCGCGGCATGATCAACATGCTCCAGAAGCTGCGCAAGGACGTCCGGGCCGACTACGCGGCCTGCGTGTTCGATGCGCCGGGAAAGACCTTCCGCGATGACCTTTACGCCGAGTACAAGGCCACGCGCTCGCCCATGCCTGATGACCTGCGCGCGCAGGTCGAGCCCATTCATGAAGTCGTGCGCCTGCTCGGCTGGAAGGTGCTGTACGTCCCCGGTGTCGAGGCCGACGATGTGATCGGAACCCTCGCCTGCGTGGCCACCGACTGCGGCATGCGTACCGTCATCTCCTCGGGCGACAAGGACCTGAGCCAGCTCGTGAACGACCAGGTCACGGTCATCGACACCATGAACGACCGCACCCGCGACGCGGCGGGGGTCGAGGCCGAGTTCGGCGTGCCTCCGTCGCTCATGGTGGACTACCAGGCCCTGGTGGGCGACGCGGTCGACAACGTTCCCGGCGTGGACAAGGTCGGCCCCAAGACGGCGGTGAAGCTGCTCAAGGAGTACGGCTCGCTTGACGCGCTCATCGCCCGCGCGGCCGATGTCAAGGGGGCCGTGGGCGATCACCTCCGCAAGGCGCTCGAATGGCTGCCGCGCGGCCGAGAGCTGCTAACCATCCGGCGCAACTGCGAACTGGCCGAGCACATCCCCGGGTTTCCGTCGCTCGAAGACATCGTCGTCGGCGGCCAGGACACCGACAAGCTCAAGGCCTTCTACGAGCGCTACGGCTTCAAGGGCCTGGCCCGTCAGCTCGAGACGCACGAGGTGCCGCCCGAGCAACTGCGCGCCGCCGCGGCAACGCCGCAGGCGACGCTGTTCGACGCGCCCGACCTGTCCGCCCGGCCGCAGGTCACCAACCTGCGCTACGAGACCATCCTCACCTGGGACGCCTTCGACGCGATGCTCGCGCGCGTCATGGCCGCGCCGCTGGTGGCGCTCGACACCGAGACCGACTCGCTCGACGCAATGCGGGCGCGCATCATCGGGCTCTCTTTCAGCACCGCCCCCGGCGAGGCCGCCTACGTTCCACTGGGCCACAGCGGCCCGGACGCACCGGTGCAGCTTCCGCTCGACGAAGTCCTCGCGCGGCTGCGGCCCTGGCTGGAGGACGCGTCGCGGCCCAAGCTCGGCCAGCACGTCAAGTACGACCGCCATGTCTTCGCCAACCACGGCATCGAGGTGCGGGGCTATCAGCACGACACCATGCTCCAGAGCTATGTGCTCGAAGTGCACAAGCCGCACGGGCTGGCCAGCCTGGCCGAGCGCCACCTGGGGCGCAGCGGCATCGACTACGAGACCCTCACCGGCAAGGGCGCGCACCAGATCCCCTTCGCGCAGGTGGCGGTGGACAAGGCCGCCGAGTATTCCTGCGAGGACGCCGACCAGACCCTCGACGTGCACCTGGCGCTGTGGCCCCGGCTCGAGCAGGACACGCGGCTGCGCTTCATCTACGACCTCGAAGTGCGGTCCAGCGAGGTGCTCTATCGCATCGAGCGGAACGGCGTGCTGATCGACGGCGCGATGCTCGCTCGCCAGAGCGCCGAGCTGGGCCAGCGCATGATGCAGCTCGAGCGGCGCGCGCACGAACTCGCCGGACAGCCCTTCAACCTTGGAAGCCCCAAGCAGATCGGCGAGATCTTCTTCGGCAAGCTCGGACTGCCGGTCCTCAAGAAGACCGCCAGCGGTGCGCCCAGCACCGACGAGGAGGTGCTCGAGAAGCTCGCCGAAGACTACCCCCTGCCGGCCTGCGTGCTCGAGCACCGCAGCCTGGCCAAGCTCAAGGGCACCTACACCGACAAGCTGGCGCAGATGGCGCATCCGCGCACCGGCCGCGTGCACACCCATTACGCGCAGGCGGTGGCGGTCACGGGGCGGCTGTCCAGCAACGAGCCCAACCTGCAGAACATTCCGGTCAAGACGCCCGAAGGCCGGCGCGTGCGAGAGGCCTTCATTGCCGCGCCGGGGCACGTGATCGCCAGCGCCGACTACAGCCAGATCGAGCTGCGCATCATGGCGCACCTGAGCCAGGACGCCGCCCTGCTGCGCGCCTTCAACGAGGGCATGGACGTCCACCGCGCGACGGCCGCCGAGGTGTTCGGCGTTGCTCCTGAGCAGGTCGGCAGTGAGCAGCGCCGCTACGCCAAGGTGATCAACTTCGGCCTGATCTACGGCATGAGCGCCTTCGGCCTGGCCAAGGCGCTGGGCATCGAGAACTCGGCCGCGCGCAGCTACATCGACCGGTATTTCCAGCGCTACCCCGGCGTGCGCGAGTTCATGGACGAGACCCGCCTGTCGGCCAAGAGCCGCGGCTATGTCGAGACCGTGTTCGGACGGCGCCTGGTCCTGCCGGAGATCAACTCACCCAACGGACCCCGCCGCGGCAATGCCGAGCGGGCGGCGATCAACGCGCCCATGCAGGGAACCGCCGCCGACCTGATCAAGCTGGCGATGTGCCAGGTGCAGGACACGCTGGACGCCCAGGGCCGGCGCACGCGCATGATCATGCAGGTGCACGACGAACTGGTGTTCGAAGTGCCCGAGGACGAGGTGGAGTGGCTGCGCGCCGAAGTGCCGCGCATCATGGCCGGCGTGGCGCAGCTTCGCGTGCCGCTGCTGGCGGAGATCGGCGTCGGACGCAACTGGGAGGAGGCGCACTGACTCCGGCATCGACGGCGCACTGACGCCGGCCCTGAAGCCGCGCAGGCCGTGCAGCCGCGCCGTCGCAGCTCAGCCGCAGTTCACCTCACGCACGCGGCCCTGCGCGTCGAGCCACAGGTTCAGCCGGCCCTCGCGGTACTCGCGCGTGACCATCTGGTCGTGGGCCACCATGCGGACGATGTCGGCACCGGCCCGCGTGCGGGCCGCCTCGGCGAGTTCGTCGGAGCCCTGCAGGCCGGTGATGTCCCTGACGCGGGCGGCGTCGCAGGCCTGGGGCGGCAGCGATGAACTGGCCGGCCCGGGGCTTGCCGACGGCTGCGGCCCCTGCGCGCAGGCGGCCAGCGCGGTCGCTGCCGCTGCCCAGGCCAGGGCCCTGCGGGCTGCGCTCAAGACTTCTCCGACCACAGCTGTCCACCGGTGGCCCAGTCATGGCGCTTGATGTCGAACAGCAGGATGTCGACCGACTCGGGCTTGCTGCCCAGCGTGTCGACCACCGCCTGCGTGAGCGCCTGCACCAGGGCTTTCTTCTGCTCGACCGTACGGCCTTCCATGAGTTCGACGCGAAGGGTGGGCATGGGAGACTCCTTGTCTGGATGGGTGATGGGAACGCAGGGGATTATCAGCGGGCTTAGAGTGCGTGCGGGGCGGCCCCCGTCGAGCCTGGGGTCCGATCCCCGCCCCACGAACCATTCAAGGAGACCGAAGGTGTTGCGAGATGACCTCCAGAGCGATTTCGATGCACTGCTGCCCGGTGCGACCGGCCCGGGCGGGCCGACCCGCCGCACCGCGCTGAAGGCGGCCCTCGGGGCCGGCTATGCGGCGGCGGCGCTGCCCATCGTGGCGCAGACCGCCATCCGCACGCCTGCCGATGGGCTGGTGGTCGGCGAGATCACCTACGAAGTCGGCGGCTTCAAGGTGCCGGCCTACCGCGCCGCACCTGCGGGGCGCACGGGCCTTCCGGTCGTCCTGGTGGTGCACGAGATCTTCGGGGTTCACGAGTACATCGCCGACGTGTGCCGGCGCTTCGCGCGCGCCGGGTTCATGGCGATCGCCCCGGAGCTGTACGCGCGCCAGGGCGACCCGGCCAGCTTCGGCGAAGTCAGCACGCTCATGCGGGAGATCGTCGCCAAGGTGCCGGACGCCCAGGTGCTCGGCGACCTGGACGGCGCCCTGAAGTGGGCCGCGGCCAACGGCGGCGACGCGGGCAAGGCGGGCGTCACGGGGTTCTGCTGGGGAGGGCGCATCACCTGGCTCTATGCCGCCCACGCCCCGGTGAAGGCCGGCGTGGCCTGGTACGGGCGCCTGGTCGGCACGACCTCGGAGATGACGCCCCGGCATCCCGTGGACGTGGCGGGCCGGCTCAATGCGCCGGTGCTGGGGCTGTACGGCAGCGCCGACACGGGCATTCCGCTTGACACGGTTGATAAGATGAAGGCTGCCCTGGCGTCGGGAAACCCTGCTGCCCGGGCTTCGCAGTTCGAGGTCTACCCCGACGCGCCCCATGCCTTCCACGCCGACTACCGGCCGAGCTTCCGCGCCCAGGCGGCTGAAGACGGCTGGCGCCGCGCGCTCGAGTGGTTCCGCAGGCACGGCGTGGCGTAGGCGCTCGAACACGGTCGACCAACAAGAAACGCAAGGCCGCCGCGGGCGGCCTGCGACAGCGCGGAGGAATGGTGCGCCGGCCCGGGGGGTCGTGCGCGCCCGAGTGGATGGATCTGATCGCAATTCTGGCGGCCACCCTGGTGGCCGGCATCGGCAGCGTGTGGCTGGCTGCCTTGCTCCTGAGACTGGGCGTGGACAGCCGTGGCGCAGGCACTGGCGTGGGTGCGCAGCACCTGCTGAGCCTCGCCGCCGGCGCGCTCCTGGCCACCGCCTTCATGCACCTGCTGCCGGAAGCCTTCCAGAGCGAGGCGGGCGCCCAGGAGCTCTTTGCCCTGCTGCTCGTGGGCCTCGTCTTCTTCTTCCTGCTGGACAAGGCCGAGCTCTGGCACCACGGCCACGAGCATCACGACCCCCACCACCACCACCATCACCACACCGCTGGCGCCCCGCCGACAGCTCATGCGCATGGGCACAGTCACGGGCATGCGCACGCGCACGCCGTTCCGGCTGGCACTGCCAGCCCGGCACCGGCGCCGCATGGGCACGAGGGCGCCAAGGCGGGCGGGTGGACTGTCCTTGCGGGGGACAGCGTCCACTGCTTCGGTGACGGCATCCTCATCGCGTCCGCTTTCATCGCCGACTTCCGCCTGGGCATCGTCGCCGCGCTGTCGGTGATGGCGCACGAGGTACCGCACCACATCGGCGACCTGGTGGTGCTGCGGCACACCACGGGCAGTCGGCGGGCGGCGCTGGTCAAGGT
This sequence comes from Ramlibacter sp., assembly GCA_036733845.1. Classification (GTDB taxonomy): domain Bacteria; phylum Pseudomonadota; class Gammaproteobacteria; order Burkholderiales; family Burkholderiaceae_C; genus Ramlibacter. Next base: position 1,969 of record DAIMZU010000070.1, on the reverse strand, counting down.
CACGCTCGCGGGGGCGGTGACCCTGCTCGGCGGCCTCACGGGCTGGTGGCTGGTCGGAACGCTGTCGGACTACCTGCCGTACTTCCTGACGGTGGCCAGCAGCAGTTTCATCTATGTCGCACTGGCCGACCTGATCCCGCAGCTGCAGCGCCGCCTGGGCGCTGGCGCCACGGCGGCGCAGGTGGCCTGGCTGCTGGGGGGCATCGGCCTGGTGACCCTGGTCAGCCGCCTCGCGCACGTGCACTGACCCCTCGCCGGCCAGCACGGCCGAGTCTTCCTTCCTACGGCGCTTCTGCCCGGCGCTGACTCCGCCACCGACCTCGTCCGACACCGTTGGCGCGGGCTTGCGTCCTATGGTGCTCTGGTGGGCCGGTCCGCCGGCCCCCGGTGACACCCCCGATGGAAGGAGAGATGCATGGCTTCACGAGACGATGACGACCGCCGCCGCCAGGACGCCGGCGCCTGGGAAGGCGAGCAGCAGGGACAGGGGCAGCGCCGCGACCAGGGCGGCCAGAACCAGGGCACCCACTACCAGGGCGAACAGCACGCCGGTGAGCCGGGCTCACGCAGCCATGGCTATGGCCAGCGCACGCCGGAATTCGGATCGCAACGTTCGGGCGGCTACGGAGGATACGGCGGCGGCGGCGGTGAGCATCACCCGCAAGGCCGCGCCTGGCAGGATCCGGGCAGCCGGCGTGATGACCTGCGAGGCGGCAGTGAATTCGGCGGCAGCGGCAGTGAATGGGGCCGCGGCTCCGGCCCGCAGCACTGGGACGGCACGCAAGGCGGGGGCTGGCGCTCCGAATTCGGCGGACAGCCAGGCCAGGGGTCTTCCGGCTGGAGCGGCCAGCAGGGCGGCGCCCATAGCGTGGGCTGGGGCAGCGCTCCCGGTGGGTACGGCGGCATGCAGGGCGGTGGCGAGCGCTATGGTCGCATGGAAGGCGGCCAGGGAGGCTATCCGGGTACGCAGCAGGGCGGCTACGCAGGCCGGGGCCAGGACTTCGGCCAGGGCGGCGGGTTCGAGCAGCGCTGGCAAGGCGGGCCGCAGGGCTATGGCGGCCAGCAGGGATCGGGCTACGGACAGCCCGGCTACGGGCAGCAAAGCCAGGGCCAGCAGGGCTACGGCGGCCAGCAAGGCTACGGCGGCCAGCAAGGGTATGGCGGCCCGCAAGGGTATGGCGGCCAGCAAAGTTATGGCCAGCAGGGGTATGGCCAGCACGGCCACGGCCAGCAGCACTACGGCGGCGGGCAGCAGGGCTTCGGCCCCCAGCAGCACGGCTACGGCGGCCAGCATGGACCCGCCGGATCGCAGCATTCCGGTGGGCAGGGATACGGCACCGGGCAGGGCTTCGGCCACTCGACGCAGGGACAGGGCTCGCACCACGACGCCGACTACCACCAGTGGCGGGAGGAGCAACTGCGCAACCTCGACAGCGATTACCAGTCGTGGCGGCAGGACCGCTACAAGAAGTTCTCCGATGAGTTCGACTCGTGGCGCCGGTCGCGGCAGAGCGGCCGCCCTGGCAGCAGCACCGGAGGCAACTTCGGGTCGACCGACACCGACCCGCCGGGGGGCAAGCACGGCGATGGCCTGCACGGCTCCAGCGGCATGGGGGCAGGGAAGACGACGATGACCGGTGCCCCCGGGACCGGCGGCGGCGTCGGCGGCTCCCAGACATCCGCCGGCGGCGGCGACACCGGAACTTCCGCCAGCGGCTCTTCGGGCACCGGGGAGGCCGGGTCCACAGCTTCCGGGAAATCCAAGTAGATCAACCAAGGAGTCACACCATGAAACGCAAGACACTCATTTCCTCGGCCGTCATCGCCCTGGCGCTGTCCACCGGTGCCTGGGCCCAGGCCAGCGGCGGCGCAGCAGCCGGCGGCAGCGGATCGGCCGGCAGCGGCACGGCCGCGGGCGCCCCGGCAGCTCCGGCCCCCCCGCCGGGCACCGGCCCGCGCAACCCCGAGG
>DAIMZU010000069.1:0-9281 GCA_036733845.1 Ramlibacter sp. | reverse complement strand
CGACCGATGCGACCAGCAGCCCCAGGAAGTTGAAGGTCAGGCGAATATCCAGGGTTTCCTGCAGCCAGCGGCCGACGGGAGATGCGCCGCCCAGCGCAACAAGCAGGTAGTAGCCCAGGACCGTCGGCGGCAAAACCAGCGGCAGCACCACGGCCCCCTCGATCAGGGACTTGCCGGCAAAGCGCGTGCGGGCCAGCCAGCGCCCGGCCCACAGGCCCAGCGGCAGCAGCACCACCAGCGTGGCGGCGGCCAGCTCGAGCGACAGGATGAGCGCCTGCCAGTCCACGGTTTATTGCGCAGGCATGGCGAAGCCGTACTTCACCATGATGGCCTGCGCCTCGCGCGTGGACAGGTAGGCCGCGAAGGCGACTGCGGCCGGCGGCGCATCGCGCAGGAGCACCATGCGCTGCGCGAGCGGCTTGTGCCATTCCTCGGGGATCAGCGCGAACCGGCCCAGTCGTGCCACCTGCGGCGCCAGCGCCAGCGAGTTGGCGATGATGCCGCCCTGGGTGGATCCCGACGTGGCGAACTGGGCGGCCTGCGAGATGTTCTCGCCAAAAACCAGCAACGGCGCGATGCGCTGCCAGAGCCCCGCATGCTGCAGGGCCTCGCGCGCACGCATGCCGTACGGCGCGTGGTCGGGCGAGGCGATCGCGAACTTGCGCAGGCGGCCATCGGCCACTGCCGCGGCCAGGTCGCGCAGCTCGCCGTCGGCCTTCAGCGGCGAGCCATGGGGCACCATGATGCCGATGCGCCCATGCCCATAGAGACGTCCCCGATCGACCGTGCGGCCGGCATCGGCCAGGCGGAACACGAAGTCTTCGTCGGCCGACATGAACAGGTGGAAAGGCGCGCCCTGCAGGATCTGCGAGTAGAAGTTGCCGGAAGACCCGAACACCAGGCGCAGCCGGTGACCCGTGGCGCGCTCGAACCTTGCCGCCACCTCCTCGATCGCGAACTTGAGGTCCGAGGCGGCGGCCACCGTGGCGACCGGCTGCGCCACGGCAGGGAGGCAGGCCAGGGCCGGCAGGAGGCAGACGAGTCGGCGGAGCGGGTTCATGGCGGGAGGGCGGGTGTGCGTATCGTAGCGGCTGGCCGGCGGAGCTGCCGCCCCAGGTCGCCCAGTGCTAACCTTGTGGCTGGCGGCGGGCCGGTGCGCGCCGCGGAAGGAGTCATCGCGTGGCAGTCCCCTGGGGCGTCCTGGTTTCCGCCTTGCCCACCCTCATCGATTCGGCAGGCAAGCTGTTCCGCAAGGCGGAGGCCCCCGTGCGCCTGCCCGAAGTGAGCGGCTCGGTCGAGCAGCAGCTCGACGCCCTGGCGCGCCGGCTGGCCTACTACGAGTCGCTCGAGGCCGAGCAGGCCCGGCTGGTGCAGCAGGCCGTGGAGCAGCTCGAGCAACTCACCCTCAAGGCCAAGGCGGCCGAACGCCGCGCCAACATCGCACTGGTGCTGGCTGCGGTCGGTGCGGCCGCGGCCGGCTTGGCCGTGTTCCTGCGTTGAGCGGCGTTGCCGTCCCGGGCCGGCCCGCGGGCCGCGGCGCCGCCGAGGGGCTGCTCTGGCTCCTTCCGGCGGTGTGGTCCTCCAACTACCTCATTGCCCGCGCGGGCGCCGACGTGGTGCCGCCGCACCTGCTGGCCTTCGGCCGCTGGGGGCTGGTGTTTCTCGTGCTGCTGGCGTTCTGCGCGCCCGGGCTGTGGCGCCGGCGCGCCTGCCTGCGCCGAGAGGCCGGCCAGCTGATCGTGCTCGGCGCACTGGGCATGTGGATCTGCGGGGCCTGGGTGTACCTCGGCGGCCAGACCACCACAGCCACCAACATCGCACTGATCTACGCCTGTGCGCCCATCGGCATCGCCATCGGCGGCCGGCGGCTGCTTGGCGAGGGCAGGGGCTCGCCTGGCCAGGCGGCGGCCATGGTGGCCGCGGTGCTCGGCATCCTGCTGGTCGTGCTGCGCGGCGACCCTCGCCATCTGCTGGAGCTGCGCTTTTCCCGGGGCGACCTGTGGATCGTGGCGGCCACCGTTTCCTGGATCGCCTACTCGCTGCTGCTGCAGGTCTGGAAGACGGGCCTGCGCCCGCTCGAGCGCCTGTGCGCCACGGCCGGCGGCGGCCTGCTCGTGCTGCTGCCCTTCGCGGGCTGGGAATGGCAGCGGCTGCAGGCGCCACTCGCGCCCCAGGCCTGGCAGCTGATGGCGCTGGCGGCGCTGTTGCCAGGACTCCTGGCGTACGCCTCGTATGCCTACCTGCAGCGGGAGCTGGGCGTCACGCGGACGGCGCTGGCGATGTACCTGGCGCCGGTCTACGGCGCGCTGCTCGCCTGGATGGTGCTGGGCGAGGCGCCGCGCTGGTACCACCTTGCGGGCGCGGCGCTGATCATCCCCGGCATCTACCTGGCGCGTTCGCGTTGAGACTCGCGCATCCGCTTGCGGATCCGACTGGCCCGGCACAGTTCGCAGCAGTCACCAGGCCCCGATGCGCCGCAGCACGAACGCCCGCGGCGGGCCGTCGTCCGGGCCGCTCCAGGCGCCGCGGATCTCGCGGCCGCAGCTGCCTTCGGTGATGGCGCCGGCCCAGATGCCGCTGATGCTGCGGCCGTCCTCCGACTCTTCGAGGGTGAACTCGCCGTCTGCCACGTCGCCCGATACTTCGGCACGCTTGCCGGCCCGCTGGAGCTCGCCGGCGAGGCTTCCTTCCCAGCGTGGATTGGGCTCGAGCAGCAGGGTGACGCCTGCGTGGCCGGGAAATTCGGCGCGCCACAGGCCCACGAGGTCGGCTGCGCTGACCTGCTCGGCGGCAGGGCAGGGGGACGGCGCGGACTGCGCGAGGGCGTTTGCGGCGCAGGCCCAGCCGGCCAGAGCGAGCAGGGCCGCTGCCACGGGCCGGAGACCGCCGGCCTGGCGCAGCGTCAATGCCGCGGCAGCGATGTCGCGCGTGCGGGCTGTCATGGCGCGGTGCGGGCGGCCGCCTGCGACTCGGCCGACTTGCGCGCAAACTCCGCACGCAGGGCCTTGAGCTTCTCGCGCGGGTCCTCCTTGACCGTGGCCTGGTTCAGGGCCATCTCGGCGATGAAGCGGCTGGGAACGCCGGCCACGATTTCCCGGCCCTTCTTGCGGCGCTTGACCCAGCTGACAGCCAGCGTGCGCTGCGCCCGGGTGATGCCCACGTACATCAGCCGGCGCTCTTCCTGAAGCCGCTGCAGGATGCCCTCGTTCGCTGCGCCCGCCTTGCCATCGTCATCATCGAGCTTGAAGGGCAGCAGGCCCTCGTTGCAGCCGGCCAGCACGACGTGCGGCCACTCCAGGCCCTTCGAGGCGTGCAGCGTCGACAGGGTGACCACGTTCTGGTCCTGCTCCCGTTCGCTGATGGTCGACAGCAGCGAGACGGTCTGCGCCACCTCGAGCAGGCTCTTGCGCTCGCTGGCGATCGACACGCCGGCCGCGTCGTCGATCTGGCCGCCGCAGCGCTGCGCCATCCAGTCGCAGAACTCGAGCACGTTGGTCCAGCGCGAAGCGGCGAGCTTCTCGTTGTCCTCGCTGTCGTACAGGTGCTTCTCGTAGCCGATGTCGCGCAGCCAGTCCGACAGGAACGCGCGCGCATCCTCCGCGCCGGCGGTGTGGCGGGCGCGGTACTCGAGGTCGTTGAGGTAGCGCCCGAACTCGTGGAGGCTGCCTACAGCGCGCGACGACAGCACCGACCCGAGCGATGACGAGAACAGCGCCTCGAAGAGGCTCAGCTTGTACTGGCTCGCGAAGGTGCCCAGGCTGCCCAGCGTCTGGTGGCCGATGCCGCGCTTTGGCGTGGTGACGGCCCGCAGGAAGGCGGGGTCGTCGTCGTTGTTGACCCACAGCCGGAACCACGCGCACAGGTCGCGGATTTCCGCCCGGTCGAAGAAGCTCTGGCCACCTGAAACCTTGTAGGGCACCTGCGCCTTGCGCAGGGCCTTCTCGAACACGCGCGCCTGGTGGTTCGCGCGGTACAGCACCGCGAAGTCCTTCCACTCCTTGTGCGCGCTGTTCTCGCGCAGCGACTGGATGCGCGCGACCATGCGCTCGGCCTCGTGCTCCTCGTTGTCGCAGTCGACCACGCGCACCGGTTCGCCCTCGCCGAGTTCGGAGAACAGCGTCTTGGGAAACAGCTTGGGGTTGGGCTGGATGACATTGTTGGCCGCCCGCAGGATGGCGCTGGTGGAGCGGTAGTTCTGCTCGAGCTTGACGACCTTGAGCGCGGGGTAGTCCACCGGAAGGCGGCGCAGGTTGTCCAGTGTGGCGCCGCGCCATCCGTAGATGGACTGGTCATCGTCGCCCACGGCGGTGAAGCGCCCGCGCTCGCCCACCAGCAGCTTCAGCAGTTCGTACTGCGTGGCGTTGGTGTCCTGGTACTCGTCGACCAGCACATGGCCCAGGTCGGCCTGCCACTTCTCGCGCACGTCCGGATGGTCGCGCAGCAGCTTCAGGGGCAGCCCGATCAGGTCGTCGAAATCGACGCTCTGGAAGGCCGACAGGCGCTCCTCGTAGCGGGCCATGATGCGGGCGACCACGCGGTCGGCGTCGCCCTGGGCCTGGGCCTCGGCCTGGGCGGCGTTCAGGCCCTGGTTCTTCCAGCTGCTGATGGTCCACTGCCACTGGCGCGCGGTGGCGGCGTCGGTGCTGCCGCCGGCGTCCTTGAGGATGGACACCACGTCGTCGCTGTCCAGGATGGAGAACTGGGGCTTGAGCCCCAGCGCGGCGCCATCCTTGCGCAGCAGGCGCACGCCCAGCGCGTGGAAGGTGCAGATGGCCACCTCGCGCGCGGGCTTGCCGATCAGGCCCTTGGCCCGTTCGCGCATCTCGGCGGCCGCCTTGTTGGTGAAGGTGATGGCCAGGATGCGACGCGCCTCGCAGCCGGCCTGGATGAGGCGGGCGATCTTGTGCGTGATGACGCGGGTCTTGCCCGAGCCGGCGCCCGCCAGGACCAGGCAGGGGCCGTGCAGGTAATTGACCGCTTCCTGTTGCGCGAGATTGAGGCCGGACATGGACACCGAGAGGGCGATGGGCGGCGCCGAAGGGCCGCCCGGACAGGGAGCGGCGAATCATAGCGGGCGCACGCGCCGGCGGCTCGGCGGTTGCGCCGACAATACAGCCCGTGCTTGCCATCTTCGAGGTCACTTTCCCGTTCTTCGCCCTGGTGCTGGGCGGCTACCTGGCCGCGCGCCACCGCCTGCTGCCGATGGAAGCCATCGGCGGGCTGAATACCTTCGTGCTTTTTTTCGCATTGCCGGCCATGCTGTACCGGTTCGGCGCCACCACGCCGGTGGGACGGCTGTTCGATCCGGCGCTGATGGCGCTGTGGCTGCCCTGCGCGCTGCTGGTCGTCGGTGGCACCATCGCCTTCAGCCTGAACGCGCGCGTGCGCTGGAACGATGCCTCGTTCGGCGCGCTCGTGGCCGCCTTCCCCAACACCGGCTTCATGGGCGTGCCTCTGCTGGTGGCCTTGCTGGGGCCGGCCGCCGCGGGGCCAGCGATTGCGTCCATCCTGATCGACATGGTCATCACCACCTCGCTGTGCGTGGCCCTGTCGCGCCTGGACGGCGCGGGCGGGCAGGGCCCCATGCAGGCCGTCGGCCGGGCGCTGCGCGGTGCGCTGGTCAATCCGCTGCCCTGGGCCATCCTGCTGGGCGGCCTGTCCTCGGGCCTGGGCGTGCAGCCGGTGGCGCCCGTCATGGCCACCATCGGCTTGCTGGCGGATGCGGCCTCGCCGGTGGCGCTGTTCACCATTGGTGCCGTCCTGGCCCGTTCACAGTCGGCCGCGGCCTCGACCGAGCGGGGGCCGGTGCCGGCCCGCGACTTCGTTCCGGTGGCGCTGGTCAAGCTGCTCGTGCACCCCTTGCTGGTCTGGGGCGCGGGCACCCTGGCCATCCGCCTGGGCCTGCCGCTCGATCCATTCACTCTGACGGTGCTGGTGCTGGTCGCGGCCCTGCCCAGCGCGAGCAACGTGGCCATGCTGGCCGAGCGCTACGGGGCCGACGCGGGGCGTGTCGCGCGCATCATCATGCTCACCACGGCCGCGGCATTTCTCACGTTCTCGGCGGCCGTCGGGCTGCTTGCCTGAACCTGCCCATCTGCGGGCGGCCCGCCGGCGGGAAAGCCCTTAAAATCCCGAGCGCATGCAAAAGTCGACGCCCGGGCGGCCCGGGTGCCACGCCAGAAGGTTGAAATGGCCAAGGAAGAATTGATCGAAATGCGAGGCCGCGTGGCAGAAGTGCTGCCCGACTCGCGCTATCGGGTGATCCTGGAAAACGGACACGAACTCATCGCCTACAGCGGCGGCAAGATGCGCAAGAACCACATCCGCATCATCGCCGGCGACGACGTGACGCTCGAGCTCTCCCCGTATGACCTCAACAAGGGGCGCAGCATGTTCCGCCACCTTCCGGACCGCGCGCGGACCGGCGCGCCTCCCTTCGGCGGCAACCGCCGCTGACGCGCGCCCGGCAGCGGCCGCCGTTCAAGACGTCAGCGGCTGCATCGCCGACTGCGCGCCGGCCGCCGCCTGCGCGGCGCTGCGCCAGCCCTTGCAGGCCTGCTCCACCGCCGATCGCAGTGCGCTGTGCTGGCGAAGGCCGCGATCGAGACTGCGCATGTCCAGGTCCCCTTCGGCCGCCGCCACCAGCAGGGCGGATTTCGCCGCCTCGTAGGCCTCGTCGAAGTCCTGCACGGACTGCGCCAGCGAGCCATCTCCCTGCGCCTCCTCCGACCGGACCACCCGCAGCAATTCGGCGGCCGCGTTCCCCAGGGTGATCGCCGCCAGGGGCGCGGCCCGCCGCGACACCGGCGTCGCATCCGCCAGGGGCCGCACCAGTTCCGCCGCCCGTTCGAAGTGCACCAGGGTGCGCAGCGATTGCGCGAGGGCGGCGCTGGTGGCGCTGTCCATCTCACCCCGGTGCATCCGCTCCACGAAGCTGTCGCAGGCGGCCACGAGCGCCTCGGCACTCTCCAGGTCGGCGCGCACCGTCCCCCCATCCTGGCCCTGCGCGAGCGCTGCCACCGCTCGGGTGGCCGCCTCGCCCACCCGATGGATTTCCTCGCGCAGCGCGCCCACGGCCAGTGTGGGCACGGCAAGCACGTTCTGGTCGAGGTAGGCAGGGCGCAGCGCCGCGGGCGTGGCGCCCGCAAAACGCGATTCCAGCCAGCGCGTGAGCAGTCCGCCGAAGGGCCACATGAGGGCAACGCCGAGCAGGTTGAACCCGGTGTGGAACATGGCCAGCTGCGCGGCGGGCCCCGCGTCGATCCCGAGGCCCTGCAGCAGCCACCGATTGGCCATTGACAGCCACGGCAGCAGGGCCAGGGCCACCACGGCGGTCACCGCATTGAAGATCACGTGGCCGGCTGCCGCGCGGCGGGCGTTCGGCGTGGCGTTCAGTGCCGCCAGCATGGCCTTGACCGTGGTCCCCACGTTGGCGCCGATCACGAGCGCCGCGGCACCCTGCGGATCGATCATCCCCTGTTGCGCCGCCGTCAGGGTGACCGCGAGCGCCGCGCTCGAGCTCTGCATCAGCACCGTCATCAGGGCGCCGGCGCCCACCTGGGCCAGCTGGCGCGCCAGGCCCGTGCCGGCAGGGATGGCGAGACCCGCCGCGGCGCCCGAGAAGGCCTGCTGCATCAGCCCGATGCCGAGGAACAGCAGCCCGAATCCGGCGAGCGTGGAGCCCAGCGCAGCGCGGCGACCCGCCGCGGCACCGAGCCTGAGCAAGGCACCAGCGCCGACCAGGGGCAGGGCCAGCGCCTCGACCTTGAACTGCAAGCCGAGCAGGGCCACGATCCAGCCGGTCATGGTCGTGCCGACATTCGCGCCGAACAGCACCCACAGCGCGCCTGCCAGGCTGAGCAGGCCGGCGTTGGCGAAGCCGATCGTGGCGACCGTGACAGCGCTTGACGATTGCACCAGGGCAGTCACCAGCACACCGGAGCCCAGCGCATGCCAGCGGGTGCGGGTGGCCGCCCGCAGGATGCGCTCCAGTGCGGCGCCGGCGGCCACGCGCAACCCATCCGTCATCATGGCCATTCCCAGCAGGAACAGCCCCAGTCCTCCGGCCAGCGGCGCGGCCCAGGTCCAGTCGAGGCCGCTCATTGCCAGGCCAGCAGCGCGGCGGCCGAGATCAGGCCGATCGCGCCCAGGTTCAGCCAGAAGCCGCAGCGCATCATCGTCGAGGCCGCCACCTGCCCGGTGCCGAACACCAGGGCATTCGGCGGAGTGGCCACCGGCAGCATGAACGCGCAGGAGGCCGAGATGCCGATGGCCGCCGCCATGGCCAGCGGCGGCAAGCCCATGGCGGCGGCCACCGGAAGCAGCAGGGGCAGCAGCAGGGCGGCGCTGGCGGTGTTGCTGACCAGTTCGGTGAGAAACACCACGAAGGCCACTACGCCGAGGATCACCAGCGGAAGCGGCGCCCCCTGCAGCCAGGCGAGCAGCCCCTGGGCCAGGAAGCGGCTGGCGCCACTGCCGGACATCACTTCGCCCAGCGCCAGTCCGCCACCGAACAGCAGCAGCACGCCCCATTGCACGTGGCGCTCCAGCGCAGGCCATTCGAGCGCCCCGCCGGCCGCCAGCGCCAGGATCGCCGCCAGCGCGACCACGGTGTCCATGTCGGCGGCGATGCCCAGCGCCGCACCCAGCGGCGCGCCCAGCACCCAGCCCCCGACAGCCAGGGCGAACACGGTGGCGGTGACCGCGCGGGGCCGGTTCCAGGCGATCGGTTCGTGGGGCACCGCGATCCGCCCGGACAGGCGCGGCCGCAGCGCCACCGCGAGCACGCCCAGCATCAGCGGCCACAGGAGCAGGGCCAGGGGCCCGCCGATCGCCAGCCACTGGGCGAAGCTGATGCCGGCCTGCCCTGCGGCGATCGCGTTCGGCGGACTTCCGATCAGCGTCGCCATCCCGCCGATGCTCGCGCTGTAGGCCAGGGCCAGCAGCACGAAGGAACGCTCACGCTGCGCATGGTCCGGGTCCGCCTGGGCATCGTCCATCGCGAGCAGCCCGAGCGCCAGCGGCAGCATGAGAGCCACCGTCGCGGTATTGCTCATCCACATCGACAGCAGCGCGGTCAGGCCAGAGAGCATCAGGATGGCCGCCATGCGGCGCCCCCGGGCGAGCTGCAGGACGGCAGCCACCAGCGCGCGGTCCAGGCCCTGCTGCCGCAGGGCCGCCGCAAGCGCGAAGCCCCCGAGGAACAGGAAGATCACCGGGTGCGCGAACGGGGCCAGGGCCTGCCGCGCTGGCAGCAGCCCGCCGACCACCGCCAGCAGGGG
>DAIMZU010000068.1:0-9312 GCA_036733845.1 Ramlibacter sp. | reverse complement strand
GCCCTGCACCTGGGGGTCGAAGTCGATGGATGCGACCCGCCCGACGTCGACCCCGCGCAGGCGCACGGGCGCCTGCGCCTGCAGGCCGGTGACGCTCTCGCGCGTGGAGATCTCGTATACCTGGCGGGGCCCGGCGTCGCGGCTCAGCCAGGCCGCCAGCATCACGAGCAGTGCGGCCGCGACGAGCACGAACAGGCCGGCGGCGAAGGCATGGGATCTGTTTTCCATGGAAAGCGCTCCTGAGGGGTCAGGTGGCGGCCGGGTCGAGCAGCGCCATGGCGCGGCGGCCCCGTTCGCCAAGGAAGAAGTCGCGCACGAAGGGATGGTCGAAGGCCACGACCTCGCGCGGAGGTCCGCTCGCGACCACCCGCTGGTCGGCGAGCACGGCCACGCGGGTGGAGAGTTCAAAGAGGGTGTCGAGGTCGTGCGTGACCATCACGACGGTGAGTGCCAGCTCACGGTGCAGGGCCCGCAGCAAGGCCACGAAGGCGTCCGAGCTGTCCGGGTCCAGCCCGGCGGTGGGTTCGTCGAGCAGCAGCAGCGGCGGGTCCATGGCCAGGGCGCGGGCCAGGGCCGCGCGCTTGATCATGCCGCCGGACAGGTCCGCAGGCATCTTGTCGGCGTCCTGGGGGCCGAGCCCCACCATCTGCAGCTTGACCATCGCCGCATCGCGCACCAGCGCGGGCGGAAGCGTGCCGAGCTCGCGCAGCGGAAAGGCGATGTTCTCGAGCACGGTGAAGGCCGAGAACAGCGCGCCGTGCTGGAACAGCATGCCCACGCGCCCGGCTGCGCGCGGGCCGGCCTGCGCCCGGACCGGCTCGCCGAGCACGCGGATGCTGCCCCGCGCGGGCTGGGCCAGGCCGAGCACCTGCCGCAGCAGCACCGTCTTCCCGGTGCCCGATCCGCCCACCAGAGACAGGAGCTCGCCCGGCATGACCTGCAGGTCCAGGTCCCGGTGCACGACCACGCGCCGGCCCGCCGACGCGAAGACCGTCCACAGGCCCTGGATGTCGATGACCGGCTGTGAGGCGTTCACAGGCCGACATCCTTGAAGACCACCGCGAACACCGCGTCCACCAGGATCACCACGGTGATGGCGGTCACTACCGAACGCGTGGTGCCCTCGCCCAGGCTCTGGGTGTCCGGCCGCACGCGCAACCCGAAGTGGCAGCCCACCAGGGCGATCAGCACACCGAACACCGCCGACTTGCCGATGGCCAGGCCGAGGTTGGCCGGCGGCACCGCATCGGGCAGCCCCGCCAGGAAGAAGGTGGGGGTGATCCCCAGCGACAGGTCGGCCGCCAGCATGCCACCGCCGAGTGCCCACAGGGTCGTCCAGGTGGCGATCAAGGGCATGGCGACGGCCATGGCGAGCACGCGCGGCAGCACCAGCCGGAATCCATGGGGGATGCCCATGACTCGCATGGCGTCGAGCTCTTCGGTGACCCGCATCACCCCGATCTGCGCGGTGATGGACGAACCCGACCGCCCCGCGATCAGGATGGCGGCGAGCATCGGACCGAGTTCGCGCACCACGGCCATCCCGAGGATGTCCACGATGTAGCGGTCCGCGCCGAAGGTGCGCAGCTGCTGCGAGGTGAGGTAGGCGAGCACCACTCCGATCAGGAAGCCCACCAGCGCCGTGATGGGCAAGGCGGTTGCGCCCACGCGGTAGAGGTTGCCTGAAAAATCACGCCAGGGTCCTCGCCGCGGCGCCGCGGCGAGGCGCAGGAGGTCGATGGCGAGTTCCCCCAGCAGGGCCACGAACAGGCGCAGTTCATGCCCCCAGCGCAGCACGGCCGCGCCCAGGCCCAGGTACAGGGACCAGAGCCCGACGCGGCGGCGGGGAGGCGGCTCGGTGGTGAACCGCGCCACCCGCTCGAGCACCGCGCGCTGCGCGGGCAGCGCCTGCAGCCGCTCGGGCCAGCGCCGGCCCCAGTGGTCCCACAGCAGCTGGGCGCCGACGTGGTCGATCTGTTCGGCGTCGCGCAGGTCCCAGCCGGAGGTGGAGGGGCCCGGAAGGCTGCGCAGCAGGCGCCGGACCTGCCGGCGCTGGCCGAACTGCGCGGCCGTCCACTGGCCGAGCACGCGCAGCTCGCCCGCGCCGCCGTCGGCGGTCGGCTCGAGGCGGGGCTCGGTGGTACCCATTCAGCAGTTGGCGGTGATTGCGCATGGTAGTGCGGCCCGGGTGCCGCCGCCTGTAGGAGAACGCACCGGCTGATGAGGCAGTGCGTCCGAACTGCCCCGGCCATCGCCCCCATTTGCGACGGCGCGCCAAAGCCCTAGACTGGCGGTTTCCTTGCAGCTTCGCCTTCCATGAACGCACCTGATTCCTCGCTGTCCACCCAGGCCATGGCCTCCATCGACCACTGGATCGGCGGCCGCATCGCCCCGGGCCGCACCAGCCGCCGCGGCGAAGTCTTCAACCCTGCCACCGGCGAGCGGACCGGCCAGGTGGCCATGGCCGACGCCGCGGAGGTCGATGCGGCCGTGGCCGCTGCGCGCGCCGCCTTCCCGGCCTGGGCCGATACGCCACCGATCCGGCGGGCGCGGGTGATGTTCAAGTTCCTTGAACTGCTCAACCGCGACCGCGACGTGCTGGCCCGGATGATCACCGCCGAACACGGCAAGGTCTTCACCGACGCCCAGGGCGAGGTCACGCGCGGCATCGACATCGTGGAGTTCGCCTGCGGCATTCCGCAACTGCTCAAGGGCGACTACACCGACCAGGTCTCCACCGGCATCGACAACTGGACGATGCGGCAACCCCTGGGCGTGGTGGCGGGCATCACGCCCTTCAACTTCCCCGTCATGGTGCCCATGTGGATGTACCCCGTCGCCATCGCGTCAGGCAACACCTTCGTGCTCAAGCCCAGCCCGCTGGATCCCAGCGCATCGCTGCACATGGCCCGTCTTCTGCAGGAGGCCGGGCTGCCCGACGGCGTCTTCAACGTCGTGCAGGGCGACAAGGACGCCGTCGATGCGCTGCTGGAGCACCCGGACGTGCGCGCGATCTCCTTCGTCGGCTCGACCCCCATCGCCCAGAAGATCTACGAGACCGGCGCACGGCACGGCAAGCGCGTGCAGGCACTCGGCGGTGCCAAGAACCACATGGTGGTGATGCCCGACGCCGACATGGAACAGGTGGCCGACGCGCTGATCGGCTCCGCCTTCGGGTCGGCGGGCGAGCGCTGCATGGCGATCTCGGTGGGTGTGCTGGTCGGCTCGGCCGCCGACGCGCTGGTGCCAGTGCTGGCCGAGCGCACGCGCAGCCTGAAGGTGAAGAACGGGGTCGAGCTCGACGCCGAGATGGGCCCCATCGTCAGCCCCGCGGCCCACCAGCGCATCACCGGCTACATCGCCGAGGGCGAGCGCGAAGGCGCGCGCCTGGTGGTCGATGGCCGCAGCTTCCAGGGGCGGCTCGCCGGCGCCGGCTGCGACAACGGTTTCTGGCTGGGCGGCACGCTGTTCGACAACGTCACGCCCGACATGAGGATCTACCGCGAGGAGATCTTCGGCCCGGTGCTTGGCTGCGTCCGCGTCAAGGACCTGGCCGAGGCAGTCGCCCTCGTCAACGGTCACGAGTACGGCAACGGCGTGTCCTGCTTCACCCGCGACGGCAACGTCGCGCGCGAGTTCTCGCGGCGCATCGAGGTGGGCATGGTGGGCATCAACGTGCCCATTCCCGTCCCCATGGCCTGGCACGGCTTCGGTGGCTGGAAGCGCAGCCTGTTCGGCGACATGCACGCCTATGGCGAGGAAGGCGTGCGCTTCTACACCCGCCAGAAGTCCATCATGCAGCGCTGGCCCGAAAGCATCGGCAAGGGCGCGGAGTTCGTGATGCCGACCGCCAAGTGAACCCCACCGCCGAGTTCGACCACATCATCGTCGGCGCCGGCACCGCCGGCTGCCTGCTGGCCAATCGCCTGAGCGCCGACCCGCGCCGCCGGGTGCTGCTGATCGAGGCCGGGCGCAAGGACGACTACCACTGGGTGCACATCCCGGTGGGCTACCTGCACTGCATCGGCAACCCGCGCACCGACTGGCTCTATCACACCGAAGCCGATGCCGGGCTCAACGGACGCGCGCTGCGCTATCCGCGCGGCAAGACGCTGGGCGGCAGCTCGAGCATCAACGGCATGATCTACATGCGGGGCCAGGCGCGCGACTACGACGGCTGGGCCGATGCCACGGGCGATGCCGGCTGGCGCTGGGACGCCTGCCTGCCCTACTTCAAGCGCCACGAGGACCACCACCGCGGCGCGGACGCCATGCATGGTGCCGGCGGCGAATGGCGCGTCGAGCGCCAGCGCCTGCGCTGGGACATCCTGGATGCGGTGGTGCAGGCGGCGCAGCAGGCCGGCATTCCGGCCACCGACGACTTCAACCGTGGCAACAACGAGGGCGTAGGCTACTTCGAGGTGAACCAGCGCGCGGGCTGGCGCCTGAGCACCGCCAAGGCCTTCCTGCGGCCGGCCTGCATGCGGCGTCCCAACTTCACGCTGTGGAGCGGCGCGCAGGTCAAGCGGCTTCTGCTGGCGCCGGGCGCCGACGGCCAGCTCGAATGCGAGGGCGTCGAGGTGTGGAATGGCCGCGAATTGGTCAGTGCCCGTGCAACGCGTGAGCTGGTGCTTGCGGCGGGCAGCATCGGCTCCCCGCAGATCCTGCAGCTGTCCGGGATCGGCCCGCCGGACCTGCTGCATGGCCACGGCATCCCCGTGCTGCATGCGCTGCCCGGTGTGGGCGCCAACCTGCAGGACCACCTGCAGATCCGCGCCGTGTACAAGGTGCATGGCGTGCGCACGCTCAACACGCTGTCCGGAAGCTGGTGGGGCCGTGCACGCATCGGCGCCGAGTACGCCCTGCGCCGGACCGGCCCCATGAGCATGGCGCCCTCCCAGCTGGGGGCCTTCACCCGCAGCTCGCCGGAGCACGTGTGGCCCAACATCGAATTCCACGTGCAGCCGCTCAGCCTGGATGCCTTCGGCGAGCCGCTGCATCCCTTCGACGCCTTCACCGCGAGCGTGTGCAACCTCAACCCGACCAGCCGCGGCACGGTGACGATCCGCAGTCCTCGCTTCGAGGACGCACCCCGCATTGCCCCGTGCTACCTGTCGACGCCCGAGGACCGGCAGGTCGCGGCCGATTCGCTGCGGGTAGCGCGCCGCATCTGCGCGCAGCCGGCGCTAGCGAAGTACCGGCCCGAGGAATGGCGCCCGGGCCCCCAGTACCAGAGCGACGAGGAACTGGCGCGGCTTGCAGGGGACATCGCCACCACCATCTTCCACCCGGTCGGCACCACCCGCATGGGGCGCGACGGTGACCCGATGGCGGTGCTCGATCCGCAACTGCGCGTGCGGGGCGTGCGACGGCTGCGCGTGGTCGACGCGGGCGCCATGCCCACCATCCCCAGCGGCAACACGAATGCGCCGACCCTGATGATGGCGGAGAAGGCCGCCGAGTGGATGCTGGCGCCGGAGCGCGGGGTGCCGGAGATCGCGCGGGAGCCCGCCCCAGCCATGGCCGGGTAAGCACCAATGTCGCGCGCGCGTCAGCAACGCTACAGTCCGTTCACTCGCGACCGGCGCACGGCGCACTAGCGAGAGGTCCGAGGAGACAACCAAAAAGACCGGCGCCCGCGGGTGACCGATCTGCCAACAAGCGCCCCAGGGCGCTTTTGGTTTTTCTGGGGCCGGGCGGCAGTGCCTGCGGCTGGGCCAGCGACAATCGACCCGATGGAATTGCTGCTGATGTCGCTGGCGTCGCTGCTCGCCGGCTTCGTGGATTCGATCGTCGGTGGCGGCGGCCTCATCCTGGTCCCCGCGTTGTTCGCCATCTTCCCCAACGCCGCGCCGGCCAGCCTGTTCGGACTCAACAAGAGTGCCTCGGTCTGGGGCACGGCCATGGCGGCCGTGCAGTACAGCCGCAGGGTGCACATGAACTGGGCCTCGCTGCTGCCGGCCGCCGCCTGCGGGCTGGCCGGCGGTTTCCTCGGGGCCTGGGCGGTCACCGTGATCTCGGGCGAGTTCCTCCGCAAAGCCCTTCCCCTCATCCTGCTGGCGGTGCTGGGCTACACCCTGGCGCGCAAGGACCTCGGTCGCACGCATGCGCCGGGCCTGTCGGCGCGTGCCGAACGGCTCGCCGCTGCGGGCATCGGGTTGGTGCTGGGCTTCTACGACGGCTTCTTCGGGCCCGGCACCGGCAGCTTCTTCGTCTTCCTCTTCGTCCGCTGGCTCGGCTACGACTTCCTGCACGCATCAGCCGCGGCCAAGCTGCTCAACACGGCCACCAACCTGTCGGCGCTGACGCTGTTCGCCTGGAAGGGCCATGTCTGGTGGCATTTCGCGCTTGCGCTCGCATTGGCCAACGTGGTCGGCAGCCTGCTGGGCACACGCCTGGCGCTGCGGCACGGCGCGGGCTTCGTGCGCGGGGTCTTCATCTTTGTGGTCAGCGCCCTGATCCTGCGCACCGGCTGGGACGCATTCCTTCGATAATGGTTCGATGGACGACATCGTGCGCCAGGCCATGGCCAAGTGGCCGAATGTGCCCGCCTGCTACGGCTGGCTCGGGCTGGATGCCCGCGGCGGCTGGTACATGCGTGACGACCGCACCCAGGCCCAGGGTCCTTTCACCGTCGCCAAGGGTTCGCTGCTGCGGCACGACAAGCTCGTCGACTTCATCAACCGCAACTATGGCCCGGACGACGAAGGTCGCTGGTATTTCCAGAACGGTCCGCAGCGCGTGTTCGTCGAACTGGAGGCCGCGCCCTACGTCCTGCGCATCGGCGAGGGCCTGAGCATCACCACCCACACCGGGCAGGCGGCCCAGGTGCGCGCCTGCCTGGTCGACGAGCAGGGACGGCTCTACCTCGACACCGACCGCGGCCTGGGCCTGGTGCACACCCTGGACATGCAGGCGGCGGCCGACGCCGTCGAGGCGGGCACCTGGACGCCACAGGAGGTGCAGGCTGGCGAACTTCCGCAACGCTTTGGCTTCGTGCGCAGCCCGGCGGCACAGCTTTCAGGGCCGTCTCCCGCCTGAGCCGGGCTGAAATCACGCAACAAAAAAGGCCGGGACTGAGCCCGGCCGATCTCTTGCAGCGCCGCCGCGACGGGCGCCTTACTTCAACTGGGCGATCATGTACTCGACCGCCGCGCGAATGTCCGCCTCGGACGCAGCCGCCGCACCGCCCTTGGGTGGCATGGCGCCCTTGCCCTTGATCACCGCCGCGGTCAGCGCCGGCACGCCCTGCGGCAGGCGCGACGCCCAGGCGGCCTTGTCGCCGCTGCGCGGCGCGCCGGCCACGCCAGCGGCGTGGCACACGGTGCAGGCCTGCTTGTACAGGGCCTCGCCGTTGGCAGCGGCCTGCGTCACGGGCGCCGCAGTGGCGGCGGCCGGGGCAGCGGCCGGCGCCGCCTGTGCTGCGGGAGCGGCAGCAGGTGCGGGTGCTGCGGCCGTGGCGGCTGCAGGCGTGGCGGCGCCGTTGGCCGCGTCGGCGGCGGGTCCTTCGGGCCGGTTGGGTTCGGCAAACTTGCCACCGGCGGTGTTGGCCAGGTAGGCGACCGCGCGGGCGATCTCGACGTCGTCGAAGTCGCCACCGGCCTGCGCCGGCATGGCGCCCTTGCCCTTCAGGGCCGCAAGCACCAGGGCGTCGAAGCCCTGCCGGATGCGCGAAGCCCATGCGCCCTCGTCACCCGACTTGGGCGCGCCGGCCGCGCCGGAATCGTGGCAGGCCGCGCACTGCGCCTTGTAGACGGCGGCACCTGCCTGCAGGGGTCGGTTGGCATCGCGGATTTCGACCGTGCCCACCTTGCGCAGGCGCTCGGCCACGCCGCGTTCGAGGTCCTGGGCCGACACGCCGCCGAGCGTGTAGCGCTCGGCCTCGGTGCTACCCGCCGGCTTGCTGTCGGATGCGACATACGCCACGAGGCCCATGATGATGACGACCGGCACCACGAAGGCAAGGAACGCGGCCCACAGGAGTTGCGCGGGCGTCTTGATCGGACCGGTGTGGGCTTCTTCCTGCGTGCTGTCGCTCATGGCGTCCTCGAAAATACGGGGCTTGTGACTTGAAACAACCTTTGATTATAGGCTGGCGCCCTGCCCGCCCTTGCCCGCCCGGGAGTGCCGTCGAGCCCTGGCGGCGGACCACGTGCCGGATGGGTGACCCTGGTGATCGAGCGATCGGTGGTGGATGACGCCGCCTGTTCAGGGCATCCGAGAACTGCTATGGTGTTGGGAGGAGACAACGATGTCCTCAGCCGTCAAGATTTTCCAGGGGCGCTTCGGCCGCGTCGCCCTGTTGGACATGGACGCCCCTTTGGTCGGCCACGCACATCACCACTGCCACATCCTGATCAAGGCAGGTGGGGCGGATAGCGCCTTTCGTGTGCGCGGAAAGCGCGCGCCCCTGACCGACGATTCGGCGGTGGTGGTGAACGCCTGGGAGCACCATGCCTACGAGCACGACGCCCCGCCTGGACAGCACACGCTGATCCTTGCGCTGTACATCGAGCCCAACTGGCTGGCCGAGATCCAGCGCTCGCTGGCCTTGTCGGCCCACCCCCGCTTCTTTCCCGACAGGAGCGTGCTCCTGTCGGCGGTCACCCGCAAGATGGTGGAGGAATTCGTCCTCGAACTGTGGTGGGACGACGAGGTGTCCCCGGGGAGGCTGGAAGACCTGTTGTTCAACCTCATCATCGCGGTGGTCGAGAGCTACACGGGCTGGCGCGACCTGGCCAGCCTGCTGCGGACCAAGCCTCCCGTTTCCATGGATTCGAGGGTTCGCCAAGCCATCGCCCTGATGCGGCGCGACGTGGCCCGCGAGCTCGATGTGGACGGTATTGCTGCCGCGACGGGACTGTCGCGCGCCCATTTCTTCCACCTGTTCCAGCGGGACACGCAGGTCACGCCGCTGGTCTACGCCAACGTACTGCGATTCGAAGCCGCCGTCGAGCGGCTCACGCTCAGCCGGGAGCCGGTGGCCGAGATCTCGGAGCAACTGGGCTTTTCCGTCCCAGGCCATTTCTCGCGCTTCTTCCGCACGCACCTGGGCATCACGCCCTCTGACTACCGCCGCAAGGTGAATCTGTTCGAACCTCCCGCGGGCGGAGCGTCGGAACTGATCTAAAGCACGTCCCGCGCACAAATCGCCAGACTTTTTGGTCAGCCACAAGACCGGACGGTCATCGTCCGGACGCATGCGTTAGCGCTCCTCTCCCCCCCGGCTGAAACTCCCCTCGAGGAGACAGCGATGCCCCCAGCATTCGAGCCGGCCTGAGCGACAAGCCTTCGAGAAGTACCCGAGCGCCC
>DAIMZU010000067.1:0-9389 GCA_036733845.1 Ramlibacter sp. | reverse complement strand
ACCAGGGGCTGGCGCTGGCCGACTGGGCGGGCTTCGAGGCCCGCTGGCAGGCCAGCCGCGACCGCGGACGCTGGCGCGGCCTGGGCCTGGCGACCTTCCTCGAATGGACCGGCGGCAACGCCTTCGAGGAGCGGGTGACGGTCACCGTGCTGCCGGAAGGCGTGGTGGAGGTGTTCTCGGCTGTCAATGCCATGGGGCAGGGCATCGCGACCACGCTGGCGCAGCTGGTGGTGGACGTGCTGGGCGTGCCGCTGTCGCAGGTGCGGGTGGTGCTCGGTGACACCGACCGCGGCGACGGCTTCGGCAGCGCCGGCTCGCGCTCGCTGTTCACGGGCGGATCGGCCATGCGTATCGGGACGGAACGCACGCTGGAAGAGGCACGCCGGCTGGCTGCGTCCGAGCTCGAGGCCAGCGCGGAAGACCTCGACTACCGCGCGGGGCGATTCACCGTACGCGGCACCGACCTTGGCGTGGATTTGTTCGAACTGGCCGGGCGGCAGTCGGCCGGCCGCATCCACCTCGAGAGCACGTCCGCGGTGCAGGGGCCGAGCTGGCCCAATGGATGCCATGTGTGCGAGGTCGAGGTGGATCCGCAGACCGGCGCCGTGCAGGTCGTCGCCTACGCCAGCGTGAACGACGTGGGGCGGGTGGTCAATCCGACCATCGTGCGCGGGCAGCTCGATGGCGGCGCCGTGCAGGGGATCGGGCAGGCCTTGTGCGAGGCCGTGGTCTACGACCCCGAATCCGGCCAGCCGGTGACCGGCAGCCTGATGGACTATGCCGCGCCCCGCAGCGACGTGGTCGCCTGCGATTTCGTCACCGAAATGGACGAGTCCACCCCCTGCCTGAACAACCCGCTGGGGGTAAAGGGAGTCGGGGAACTCGGCACCATCGGCGCGACCCCCTGCGTGGTCAGCGCCGTGGCAGACGCATTGGCGCGGGCGGGGCACGGGGCACTGGCGCCCCGGCTGCAGATGCCGCTGTCGCCCGGCCGCCTGTGGACCCTGCTGCACGAGGGCACCTGAGGCGCCGCATGGCGCCTGCCGGGCTGCCGCATAGGCGCCGGGTCAGCGCACCAGCAGGACCGGCACCTTGCAGTTCGAGAGCACGCGGCTCGCCACCGAGCCCATCACCAGCCGGCCGAGCGCGTTGTGCCCGTGCGAGCCCATGATGACCAGGTCGTAGCCGTTCTGCTCGGCAAACTGCGCGATGGTCTCGCCCAGGTGGCCGACCTTCCAGACGCCGTCCGCGCGCAGTCCGCCCTTGCGAAGCTGGTCCACGACGGGCTGGATGACCTTGTTCGATTCTTCCTCGTAGTACTCCTGGGTCGCCTGGGTGCCGACCACCGACGCGGCGTGGTTGGGCAGTGCCATCTGCACGGTGAGGACGGTGTACTCGTGCGCGGGGTCGAACAGCTGGTGCTGCCGGGTGACGTAGTCAATCATGCGCTGGGTGTATTCGCTGCCGTCAGCGGCCAACAAAATCTTCATGTGCCTTGCCTTCTCGGGTTCCTTGAAAAACAGCGCAAGGCTAGCACGGGGCGGGCGGCGTTGGCCGTCAGGCGGCCGGTTGAAGCTGCGGCCGTCGCGCGACCTCGACAATGAAGTGCTCGCGGAAGCCCTGTTGCTCCCCCTTGGCAGCATAGCCCAGCGGGTTGGCCACCACGCGGCATCCGCCCACGCGGTAATCGTGCGGACAGTGAAGGTGACCGTGCATCCAGGCGGTCGCTGCCGGCAGCAGTGCGTCCAGCGAATTGCAGAATCCCGCCGTGCTGGGGGTGAGGCCGTAGCGTGGGTCGGCACTGAGCAGGCTAGGCGCGAAGTGAGTGACTACCACCGTCGGGCCGTCGAACGGCCGGGCCAGGGCGCCGCGCAGCCAGTCCTGGCACGCCAGGCCCAGCTCGCGCCAGCCGTCCGCCATCAGCGGCTCCCCGTCCCGCAGCGCGGTGTTGCGCCGCAGGTAGAAATCCGCGGCCCGCAGCGCCTTGCTGCGCGCCTGCCGCTGCCGCAGTTCGCTGGCCAACGGCGGGGCCAGGGCGTCGAAGTCGGCCCACAGGGTGGTGCCGATGAAGCGCAGGCCGTCGATCACGCGTTCTTCGCGTTCGAGCCAGCCGATCCCCAGCCGCTCGCAGGTGTCGCGAAGGCGATCGTGCGTGGGATCGAACTCCAGGCCGTCGTATTCGTGGTTGCCGGGCACGAACAGCACCGGCATGGGCCAGCCCGCCCGCGGCGAGAAGCGCTCCAGCCCGAAGTCCGTGCCGCCGAGGCGGCTGCCCGGCTGGTAGGACCCGATGTCCCCTGCCAGCACCAGCAGGTCCGCGCCGGGTGCCGGCGTGGGACGGACGTCGGGCTGCGACTCGAGGTGCAGGTCGGACAGCAGCTGGATCTTCACGGTCCCGATTGTGGCCCGCCAGGCGGCGGTGGAGGGTCGTCCTGGGCCGCGAAGGCACGCGCTGCGGCGGCTGACACTGCGTCGCGCAGCCAGCGGTGGTCGCCCCGTGCATCGACCCGGCGGTGCCAGAGCGAATCGACGTGCACCGGCGGGACGGGGAAGGGAAGCTCGCGCCAGGTCAGCTCGCTGGACATTCCGGTCACGCTCACGAAGTGCAGCGGCAGCACCGTCAGCAGGTCCGACCCGGAGACGACCCGCCCGGCCGTGAAGAACTGGTTCACCGTCAGCACGATGCGCCGGCGCGCGCCCAGGGAGGCCAGCGCCTCGTCGATGAAGCCGTAGGGACGCCCGGAGAAACTGACCAGCAGGTGCCTCGCCGCGCAGAACCGCTCCAGGGTGAGGCCGCTGCGGGCCAGCGGGTGGTCCCGGCGCATCACGCAGACATAGTGGCCGTTGTACAGCCGCTTGTGGGCGAAGGCGACCACGGTGCCGGACTGCGCCTGCGCGGTGAGGTCGGCCAGGACGGCGGGAAAGTAGCCGACGGCGAGGTCGACCTGTCCCTCTTCGACCAGCCGGCGGGGATCCCGCGTCGTCAGTGGCAGCACGCGCAGCGACACGCCCGGCGCCTCACGTTCGATGTGCTCGACCAGGGGCGGCATGAGCTCGGCGGCCGTCGCGTCCGCCATGGCCATGACAAAAGTGTTTTCGGCCGCTCCGGCCTCGAAATGCCCGGGCGCGAGCGCCGCCTCGAGCACGCGCAGGGCCTCACGGATGGACGGCCACAAGGCCAGCGCACGCGACGTGGGCTCGACCCCATAGCCGCTGCGGACCACCAGGCGGTCGTCCAGGAAGTTGCGCAGCCGCGACAGCGCATTACTGACCGCGGGCTGGGTCATGTTCAGGCTGCTCGCGGCCCGCGTGAGGTTGCGCTCGGTCATCACCTGGTCGAACACCCGCAGCAGGTTGAGGTCGAGCTGTCTGAAATTCGGTTCCGGCATGATGAATGGTTTTCGTGAATGGTATTCATCACCAATCTAAAGTGGAAGAATATCAGGGACAACCCTAGTATTGCGTCATGGCAGAGGGAACAGCCTCTTCCCAGAACACTGACTCCACAAGAGAAAGCACATGACCACTTTTGTCCAGATCGACTTTCCCGCCGAGCACCCCGGCGTCGTCCGCGCCGAGCGGGCCTTGGCCACCCTCGGCGAACTCGGCCGCCGTCGCGGCACGGCTTCGCTGCTGGGCGCAGCCATCTTTTCCGCCCTGCTGGTGGTCGCGAACGAGCTCGTCGCCACCTGGACCGACGGCCACCTGCTGGCCGCCTGGGTCGTGATGTGGGCGCTGGCCTTCGGCGCGGCAGCGCTGTTCGTCACGCCACGCCGCGGCGCCGTCCGTTCGGCGCTGACCCGCTGGCAGGCGCGTCGCCGCGAAGCGGCCGACGACCGCCGGATGTGGGAGCTGGCCATGCGCGATGCCCGCGTCATGGCCGACATCGAGCGGGCCATGACTCGCCAGGCTGAACTGCGCGATCCGCGTTACTACTGAGCAACAGGCCTGCACCCGTGATCTTCGCTGGCTTGCTGCTCCCCGTCCACGCCCTGCGCTGGCTGCTGCGCCGCCTGCCGACGCCGCTGCTGGTGCCGCTGGACGCCTGGTCCCGACGGATCGCGCGCAGGCGGCTGGAGCAGAGGCGCCGTATCGGCGCGAAGGTTGGCCGCTGACTTCGAGGACAGGGGCCATCGGCGTGGGACTACCGGCTTGCGTCGCCCCGCCCGTCATCCCCGGGCAGGCCCGGCCGGTACCTTGAGGACATCGATTCACAAGGAGACCGACATGCCGATTATTCTCTGGTTGCTGGGTGTGCCCCTCGTGGTGATCGTGCTGCTGATGCTCTTCGGCGTGCTCTGATCGCTGCACCCCCAACGAAAAAGCCCGGCGCAAGCCGGGCTTTTTTTCCTGGGCCGCCGGTGCGGACTCAGGCGCCGAGGCGTTCCTCGATGCGAGACTTGGTGTCGGTCAGCTCCTGTGGCAGCCCATGCGCAAGCTGCTCGAAAAGCTCGGTGTGCAGTTGGAGCTCCTGCTTCCAGGCGTCCAGGTCGATACCGATGACCGAGGCGAATTGCGCCTGGCTGAAGTCCAGGCCCGTCCAGTTGATCTCTTCATAACGAGGGCTGACGCCGAAGACGTGCTCGTCGCCGGCAACCCGGCCTTCGATCCGGTCGATGATCCATTTGAGCACGCGCATGTTCTCGCCGAAGCCAGGCCAGGTGAACTTGCCGTCCTCGCCCTTGCGGAACCAGTTGGTCTTGTAGATGCGGGGCAGCGTCGCGCCCGAGGCTTGAAGCTTGCGTCCCAGGTCCAGCCAGTGCTGGAAGTACTCGGCCATGTTGTAGCCGGCGAAAGGCAGCATGGCAAAGGGGTCGCGCCGCACCACGCCTTGCGCGCCGAACGCCGCGGCGGTGGTCTCGGAGCCCATGGTGGCGGCCATGTACACGCCCTCGGTCCAGTTGCGCGCCTCGGTCACGAGCGGGACCGTGGTGGAACGCCGCCCGCCGAAGATGAAGGCGTCGATCGGCACGCCGGCCGGGTCGTCCCAGGCGGGGTCCAGTGCGGGATTGTTGGTGGCCGCGACGGTGAAGCGGGCGTTCGGATGGGCCGCCTTCGCGCCGGTGTCGCGGGCGATCTCGGGTGTCCAGTCCTTGCCCTGCCAGTCGAGCGCGTGGGCGGGCGCCGGCCCCATGCCTTCCCACCACACGTCACCGTCGTCGGTGAGCGCGACGTTGGTGAAGATCACGTCGCGATCGAGGCTGGCCATGCAGTTGGGATTCGTGGCCATGTTGGTGCCGGGTGCGACACCGAAATACCCGGCCTCGGGGTTGATGGCATACAGCCGCCCGTCCTGCCCCGGCTTGATCCAGGCGATGTCGTCGCCGATGGTCGTGACCGTCCAGCCCTCGAAGCCCTTGGGCGGGATCAGCATCGCGAAGTTGGTCTTGCCACAGGCGCTGGGGAAAGCGGCGGCCACGTGGTACTTCTTGCCTTCGGGGTTGGTGACCCCGAGGATGAGCATGTGCTCGGCCAGCCAGCCCTGCTCGCGGCCCATGGTCGAGGCGATGCGCAGAGCCAGGCACTTCTTGCCCAGCAGCGCATTGCCGCCATAGCCCGAGCCGTACGACCAGATCTCACGGGTCTCGGGGTAATGGACGATGTACTTGGTCTTGTTGCAGGGCCATGACGTGGTGTCCTTCTGGCCGGGCTCCAGCGGCGCCCCGATGGTGTGGACGCAGGGCACGAACTCCCCGTTGACGCCGAGCACCTCGTGCACCGCGCGGCCCATGCGGGTCATGAGCTTCATGTTGACCGCCACGTACGGGCTGTCGGAGAGCTCGACCCCGATGTGCGCGATGGGCGATCCCAGGGGCCCCATGGAGAAAGGCACCACGTACATGGTGCGGCCGCGCATGGAGCCGTCGAACAGCGGCTGCAGCGTGGCGCGCATGGCGGCCGGGTCCATCCAGTTATTGGTCGGGCCGGCATCCTCCTTGCGCTGCGAGCAGATGAAGGTGCGGTCCTCCACGCGCGCGACGTCGCTCGGGTCGGACCAGGCGAGGTACGAGTTGGGCCGCTTGACGGGGTCGAGCCGCTTGAAGGTCCCGGCGTCCACCAGCTGCTGGCAGAGGCGGTCGTATTCGTCCTGGCTGCCGTCGCACCAGTAGACGGACTCGGGTTTGCACAGCGCCACCATGTCGGCAACCCAGGCGATCAGCCTGGCATTGCGAACCCAGGTGGGCGGGTTCAGTGCCAGGCCCTGCATGACGGGAGAGTTCATGTCCAAAAGCTCCTTGAATCGAAAAACCGGATTTCCGGAAGGAGCGTGGCGCATGGCGCGGGCACCTTCGGGGAATCGGGCTCTGGGACGGTGCCGGTGCGCATTCCGCAGTTCACGTCTGGGGAGTCGATTTTAGGCAGGGACCTTCCTGCCGTGCTTCAAGCGGGCTTCTATTCCATGCAAAACCTGCATGAGGTTATGCGCCGGGTGCGAATGGGCTCAGGTCGGCACCTGCGGCTGCGCGCGGTGGAATACGAAACTCTGCTGGGGGAGTGAATGCGCGGTCCGGACGCAAAGATCGAAGGGGACGCGAATGGCACGCCGCCGCTGCTGAAACAGCAGGCGCGATCAACCATCAGGAACTGACTTCTTCGCGTCCTTTGCGTCCGTCGGTAACCTCCGCCCGCCAATCGCCCCGGCCGAGCGGGGCGTGGCGGCCTGTCAGGCCATCGTGATCGCGATGAAAGCCAGCAGGAACATCAACACGGCACCCACCAGCGGCAGGACGACCGGGATGCTGTGGACCACACCCTCGACGGCGTCATGCGGCTCCTCGGCGGGATCGTGGCTGTGGCGGGTTTCAGGGGCGGACATGGCTTTTCCTCAACAGGCGTCGATCATACTGAGCCGCGGATTCTACCGCCCCCGGCCAGTGCGCCGGATCAGAGCAATGCGTAAGTGGTCGAAGCGCGGAATGCGCTGCGCCCGTCCTGGACGCCTCGCAGGTCGATCTCACCAAAAGCCAGGCTTTTGCCGGCCCGGAGCACCTGGGCATGCACCTGGGCATCCTGTCCGGACAAGGGCCGCAAAAACGTGGAGCTCAGCTGCACGGTCGTGCAGGGGCGAAAGCTGCCGAAGTGGCGCATCAGCGCGAGCACCATGGCGGTGTCGGCCGCGGCCATCATGGCCTGGCCGCAGAGCATGTCCCCGGTGCGGGCAAGCGCCGGCGTGACCGGCAGGCGCAGCACGACCGACGACTCACCGGCGCCAGTCACTTCGAGGCCCAGCGCCTGGACCCAGGGCGCGAAGTACTCGGCCAGGGCGGCCTGAAGGCGGTCCTTGTCCATCTCCGGTTCCATGTGAATCCCCTTGTTCGGCAGGCGCGAGCTTACATCCGCTCGGCCTGGAACCCGGCCGCCTCGAGCGCATCCAGGACTTCCTGGACGTGGTCCTGGCCGCGCGCCTGGATGACGAGCTCGATGTCCACGTTCTGCGCGGCCAGGAGCGTGAAGGCGCGCTGATGGTGGACTTCGTCGATGTTCGCCCCCGCCTGCGCCACGGTGGCCGTGATGCGCGCCAGCGAGCCGGGCACATCCCGCGCGCACACGCGCACGCGCGCCAGGCGGCCCGCGCGGACCATGCCCCGTTCGATGATGGAAGCCAGCAGCAGCGGATCGATGTTGCCGCCGCACAGCACCAGTCCCACGCGCCGGCCGCGGAAGCGCTCCGGATGGCGCAGCACAGCCGCCAGTCCGGCCGCTCCGGCGCCTTCGACCAGGGTCTTCTCGATCTCCAGGAGCATCACGATGGCCTGCTCGATGTCCCCCTCGTCGACGAGCAGCAGGTCGTCGACCCGCTGCTCGACCACGGCCTGGGTCAGGCGCCCGGGCGTGCCCACCGCGATGCCCTCGGCGATGGAGTGCGGGCCGACCGGAAGGTTGGCATGGCGCACCGCGTTGTACATCGTCGGAAAACGCAAGGCCTGGACGCCGACCACCTCGATGCCGGGTCGGAGCGCCTTCAGGACCGTGGCCATGCCCGCGATCAGCCCGCCGCCGCCGACGGACACGACCACGCAGTCGAGGTCGGGGACGGCGTCGAGCATCTCCAAGGCGACGGTGCCCTGGCCGGCGATGATGTCGGCATCGTCGTACGGGTGGACGAAGGCCAGGCCCTCGCTCTGCGCGAGCGCCTGGGCATGCGCGCGGGCTTCGTCCAGGGTGTCGCCGTGCAGCACGATCTCGGCGCCAAAGCCCCGGGTGCGCTCGACTTTCACGCCCGGCGTGAAACGGGGCATGACGATCACGGCGCGCAGGCCCAGGCGCTGCGCGTGGTAGGCCACGCCCTGTGCGTGGTTGCCCGCGCTCATCGCGACCACCCCGCGCAGCGGGGCAGCGCCCGGCCGCGCCGCCGCCTCGGCAAGCTGAGCCAGCTTGTTGCACGCGCCGCGCTCCTTGAACGAGGCGGTGAACTGCAGGTTCTCGAACTTGAGGAACAGCTGGCAGCCGGCCAGTTCCGACAGCGTCCGCGACTCGACGCAGGGGGTGGTGAGCACCTGTCCTGACAGGCGGGCGGCGGCGCGGCGGACGTCGTCGAGTTCGGTCATGCGCGCATTGTGCGCGTTGCGGCTCCCGCCGGCCGGCACGGGCGGCCTCTTCCCTGTAGCATGGATGCGCGCTATCGTCCGCCTCGACGGCTGCCGGAGGGCATACATGGCCAAGCGTTCCGCCGAACTGCAATTCCTTCCCTCGCCGGGGCTCCACGCGGCCCCGGTGCTGGACATGATGTGCTCGCATTTCGTGCTCACGCTCGCCGCCAAGCAGGGCGCCAAGTTCAACGTGCGCCGCGACCTCAACGGCTTGCTCTCGCTGTCGGGCCGGCACCTGGTCTGGCCGCTGCCGGCGCTGGCCCGCCTGCGCGAATTCCTCGCCCGGCGGTGCCGGGACAACGAGTTCTGGCGCGGCCACGAGTCCCTGGACCACCGGGGCTTCCTCGAGCGGCACGGCACCTGGCGCGGTCCCTACGAGGAAGGCACCCTGTTTTTCTACCTCGACGAGTACGCCAAGGACCAGCCCAAAGACCTGCTGTCGGTGCTGCGCGCGACCGGCGACTGGCTGACCCAGGCGCTCAAGAAGCAGAGCACGCTGGTCCAGAAGAACATCGACGCCCTGGCGGGGCTGCTGCAGCTCAATTCGGCGGAACGGGCGCTGCTGCTGTACGGCACGCTCGCGCGCTACCAGCGCGACCTGCGCAGCCTGCTGGTCGAGTTCAAGGTCAACAACGCGCCGGAGGCCTACGCCGCGATTGCCGAGGTGGCGGGCGTGCCGCCGGCGGACGTCGGCGAAGCCCTGCGCATGGGCTCGCGCCTGGAGCGGATCGGCCTGGTCGAGAACCTGATCTCCGAGCACAACATCACCGATCTTGCCGACCTGATGAAGGTCAGCGA
>DAIMZU010000066.1:0-9438 GCA_036733845.1 Ramlibacter sp. | reverse complement strand
GGTGCGGGTCGGGGGCGGCCACCCGCTGACCCTCAACCGGCGGCCCGGCCGCCCCGTGCGATGCGCGCCGCCAGGCGCGCGGCGACGCGGGCGGTACGGCCGTCCACGTCCAATGCCGGATTGAGTTCGGCGATATCGGCCGCCTGCAGCTTGCCGCTGGCCAGGACGGCATCGACGAGCGCCTCGCAGGCAGCCAGCGGCACGCCGAGCGGGGAGGGCGCCGAGACCCCTGGCGCCACGGGGGCGGGCAGCACGTCCAGACACACCGTCAGGTAGACGCCGTCGCAGGACGCCAGGTCCTGTTCGAGGGCGCGGCGGGCCTCGGCCACGCCGCTTTCCGACTGAAGTGACTCGTCGAGCCACCATCGCGCCCCGAGCGCCTGGGCGCGATCGAAAAGCGCCTGGGTGTTGCCGAAGCGGCTGATGCCGAAGACGCGGTACAGGAAAGGCCAGCCGCGGCCCTCGCAGGCCTGTGCGATCTGCCGGAAGGGCGTGCCGGAGTTCGGCTGCGCGGCGGTGCGCAGGTCGAAGTGGGCGTCGAGGTTGACCACCAGCAGGCGCCGCCCGCCGGCGAAGGAGCGCGCGATTCCCTGGAAGGTCCCCCAGGCGACCTCGTGCCCACCGCCGATGACGAGGGGCAGGCAGCCCTGCTCCCGGGCCCGCGCCACCCGGCCGGCGAGGCGGTCCTGCGCGGTCTCCAGGGACCGGGTGTCGCCCGCTGTTTCCATACAGGCAATGTCCGCGGCATCCCAGATGGCAGGCTCTCCCAGGACCGGCATGTTCGCCAGGGCCGAGCGCAAGGCCGCTGGTCCGGCCGCCGCTCCGGGCCGCCCGGCGTTGCGCCGCACCCCTTCATCGACCGCGAAGCCGATCAGCGCCACGCCGCCGCGGCTTCCGCCATCGAAGGGGCGGACGTGCTGGTGCCAGCGCCGGGTGTCGCCCGGCTCCTCGTCGTCGACGCGGCCCTGCCACCGGAACGGATCGGGCGTCATGCCAGCCCCAGCCTGCGGCCGGCCGACACCACCTGCCGGCAGGGGTCGGTTCCGAACCAGTAAGTGAGCTCGCGCGGATGGGCGAGGTCCCAGGTGGCGAAGTCCGCCCGCAGGCCCGGCCGCAGAACGCCGCGGTCGTCCAGGCCGAGCGCTTTCGCCGCGTGGAGCGTGGCGCCCCGCAGGGCCTCCAGCGGCGTGAGGTGCAGCAGGGTGCAGGCCATGTGCACCATCAGCGGCAGCGACAGGCAGGGCGAGGTGCCCGGGTTGTGGTCGGTCGCCACCGCCATGGGCACGCCGGCGGCCCGCAGGGCCTCCACCGGCGGACGGCGCGTCTCGCGCAGCAGGTAGTACGCGCCGGGCAGCAGGACGGCCACTGTGCCTGCCGCCCGCATGGCCTCGATGCCGCTGGCGGACAGGTGTTCCACGTGGTCGCAGGACAGCGCGCCGAAGCCTGCGGCCAGTGCCGCGCCGCCCTGGTCGGACAGTTGTTCGGCGTGCAGCTTCACCGGCAGGCCCAGGCCGCGGGCCGTCTCGAAGACACGACGCACCTGCGCCGGGCTGAAGGCGATGTTCTCGCAGAAGGCGTCCACCGCATCGACCAGACCCTCGCGCGCGAGCGGGCCCATCCATTCGCAGACCGCGTCGATGTATGCGTCGGCGCGTCCGGCGAATTCGGGCGGCAGCGCATGGGCGCCCAGGAAGGTGGTGCGCAGGTCGACCCCCGTGGCAGGCCCCAGCCGCCTGGCGGCGCGCAGGCAGCGCGCCTCGGCTTCCAGGGAAAGGCCGTAGCCGGACTTCACCTCGACCGTGCTCACGCCGCCGGCCGAGAGGCGGCGCAGGCGCTGCAGGGCGCTCTCGAACAGCGCCTCGTCGGTGCTGCGCCGCGTGGCCTCGACCGTCGAGCGGATGCCGCCGCCGGCTCGCGCGATGTCTTCGTAGCTCGCGCCCGACAGGCGCATCTCGAACTCCGCGGCACGGTCACCGCCATAGACGAGGTGGGTATGGCAGTCGACGAGGCCGGGCGTGACGAGCGCGCCACCGAGCGCATGCTCTGCGGCGACGCGGGTGCCGGCCGGCAGCGCCTGAAGCGGTCCGACCCAGTCGATCAGGCCGCCACGGGTGAGCAACGCGCCGTCCTCGATCAGGCCCCAGCCATCCGGTGACTGCGGATCGAGCGTGGCGACCCGCGCCTCGCGCCAGAGCACGGGGTCCTGGGCGACGGAGGAGGGCGCAGGAGACGGCGTCCTCATGGCGCGGCTCCCTGGGCCAGGTCCAGCCCGGCCAGCAGGTCTTCGTTGCCCTCGGCCGCTGCCCCGGCCGCGACCAGCGCGCGCGCCGATTCGATGTCCGGCGCGAGCAGGCGGTCAGCCGACAGGAACGCGACCGCTTCGCGCATGCGCGCGTGCGGCCGCGAAAGGCGGGCGGAGGTCGCGAGCGGCCGGTGGAAGTCGATGCCCTGGGCCGCGGCCATCCATTCGACGCCGAGGATGGTGGCGGTGTTGGATGCCATTTCGCCCAACCGGCGCGCGGCGAAGGTGGCCATGCTCACATGGTCCTCCTGGTTGGCGCTGGTGGGCAGGCTGTCGACGCTGGCGGGGTGGGCCAGGGACTTGTTCTCGGAGGCGACCGACGCCGCAGTGACATGGGCGATCATGAAGCCGGAGTTCAGGCCGGCGTTGTCGACCAGGAAGGGCGGCAGGCCGGACAGCACGGGGTCGATCAGCAGCGCGATGCGCCGCTCGGACAGGGCGCCGATCTCGGCGATGGCCAGCGCGAGCATGTCCGCGGCGAAGGCCACCGGTTCGGCGTGGAAGTTGCCGCCCGAGAGCACCTCGCCCGTGTCGGCGAACACGAGCGGGTTGTCCGTGACGGCATTCGCCTCGATCTGCAGCGTGCCGGCGGCGTGGGCGAGCAGGTCGTGGCAGGCGCCCATGACCTGGGGCTGGCAGCGCAGGCTGTAGGGGTCCTGCACCCGTGCATCGGCCACCCGGTGCGACTGCCGGATGGCACTTCCAGCCAGCAGCTGGCGCAGCGCGGTCGCACACAGCGACTGGCCGCGGTGTCCGCGCAGGGCCTGGATTCGCTCATCGAAGGGCGCGTCGCTGCCGCGTGCGGCATCGACAGACAGTGCGCCGACGACCAGTCCCGCCTGCAGCAGCCTTTCGGCCAGGAATAGGCCGCGCAGGGCAAGTGCGGTGGACACCTGCGTGCCGTTGATCAGCGCCAGACCTTCCTTGGGGCCGAGTGCCAGCGCTGCGAGCCCCGCTTCGTGCAGCGCCTGCCGCGCCGGAACGGTCTTGCCCTTGTGCTCGACCTGCCCCTCGCCCATGAGCGCCAGCGCCAGGTGCGCGAGGGGCGCCAGGTCGCCCGAAGCCCCCACCGAGCCTTTGCCGGGGATGTGCGGCACGATGCCCGCATTCAGCAGGCCCAGGAGGGCAACCACAACCTCCGTACGCACGCCGGAGTGGCCTCGCGCCAGGCTGGCGGCCTTGGTGGCGATCACCAGCCGCACCGTCGCGTCGTCGAGCCGCTCGCCGGTGCCCACCGCATGGGACAGGATGAGGTTGCGCTGCAGTTGCGCCAGCCCCTGACGGGGAATGTGCGTGTGGGCGAGCTTGCCGAAGCCGGTGTTGACGCCGTAGGCGGCCTCGCCATGCTCGACGAGTTGCTGGATGCAGGCGGCGGAGGCGGCCATCGCCTGCTGCGCGGCGGCCTCCAGCGCGACCGGCCGGGGCGCGTTCCAGAGCGCGCGCAGGCTGGCCAGGTCCAGGCGGCCCGGCGACAGGACCCAGCGATCAGGCATGGCGATCCGCGTTCAGCATGGGGAGATTGAGCCCGTGCTTTCGCGCCGTGGCAATGGCCTGTTCGTACCCCGCGTCGGCATGCCGCATCACCCCCGAGGCGCAGTCGTTGACCAGCACGCGGGCCAGGCGGCGTTCGGCCGCTTCGCTCCCGTCAGCGACGATGACCATGCCCGCATGTTGCGAGTAGCCCATGCCCACGCCGCCGCCATGGTGCAGGCTGACCCAGCTTGCGCCGCCCGCGGTGTTGAGCAGTGCGTTCAGCAGCGGCCAGTCGCTCACGGCGTCGGTGCCGTCCTTCATGCGCTCTGTCTCGCGGTTCGGGCTCGCGACCGAGCCGGTGTCCAGGTGGTCGCGGCCGATGACGATGGGCGCCTTCAGCTCGCCCTTGCGGACCATCTCGTTGAAGGCCAGCCCCGCGACGTGGCGCTCACCCAGGCCCAGCCAGCAGATGCGCGCCGGCAGCCCCTGGAAGGCGATGCGCTCGCGCGCCATGTCCAGCCAGCGGTGGGTGTGCAGGTTGTCGGGGAACAGTTCCTTGATCTTGCGGTCGGTGGCGTCGATGTCCTGCGGATCGCCCGACAGCGCCACCCAGCGGAAGGGGCCCTTGCCCTCGCAGAACAGCGGGCGGATGTAGGCCGGAACGAAGCCCGGGAACGCAAAGGCATCCTTCACCCCGCGGTCGAGCGCGACCTGGCGGATGTTGTTGCCGTAGTCCACCGTCGGGACGCCCATGGCATGGAAGTCGAGCATCGCGCGCACGTGCTGCGCGCAGCTGTCGGCGGCGGCGTCGCGCAAGGTGGCGTGGCGGGCCGGGTCGGCCTGGGCGCTCTTCCATTGCTCGACCGACCAGCCCGCGGGAAGGTAGCCATGGATCAGGTCGTGCGCGGAGGTCTGGTCGGTGACCAGGTCCGGGCGCATCCCGCCGGCGCGGGCGCGCCGCGCGATTTCTGGCAGCACCTCGGCCGCATTGCCCAGCAGCGCAATCGAGACGGCGTCCCCAGCCGCGGTGTGGCTGCGCACCAGTTCGAGGGCATGGTCCAGGTCGCGCGCCTGCTTGTCCACATAGCGCGTGCGCAGGCGGAAGTCGATGCTGCTCTGCTGGCACTCGACCATCAGCGACACGGCGCCAGCCAGTGTGGCCGCCAGCGGCTGCGCGCCGCCCATGCCGCCCAGGCCGGCGCTGAGGATCCAGCGCCCGGCCAGGCTGCCGCCGTAGTGCTGGCGCCCGGCCTCGACGAAGGTCTCGTAGGTGCCTTGCACGATGCCCTGGCTGCCGATGTAGATCCAGCTCCCGGCAGTCATCTGCCCATACATGAACAGGCCCTGGCGGTCGAGTTCGTTGAAGTGCTCCCAGTCGGCCCAGCGCGGCACGAGATTGGAATTGGCGATCAGCACGCGCGGCGCATCGGGATGGGTCTTGAAGACGCCGACCGGTTTGCCCGACTGGACCAGCAGGGACTCGTCGTCCTGCAGGTCCCGCAGGCTGGCCAGGATCTGGTCGAAGCAGGCCCAGTCGCGTGCGGCGCGGCCGATGCCCCCGTACACCACGAGCCGGTGCGGGTCCTCGGCCACCTCCGGGTCGAGGTTGTTCTGCAGCATGCGGTAGGCGGCCTCGGCAATCCAGTTGCGGCAAGTCAGCACGCTGCCGCGCGGTGCGCGAATCGTGCGGCTGGGGTCGAAGCGGGGGTCTTGCTGGGTGGTCATGGGGTCCTCCTTGGAACAGTGGGGGTTGGGGTCAGGCGGCCGGGAGCCAGCCGAGGGGTATGGCCAAGGCGATGACCGCCGCGCCGAGGACGATGCTCAGCAACATGCGCAGCAGCCAGACGATCATCAGGTGTCCCATGCGCAGGGGAATGCCCGTGGCCAGGATGCACGGGATGCATCCGGACAGGAACAGCACCATGCTGACCGATACGATGCCCGCGAGCATCCGGACGGCGAACTCGGCCTCCTTGAGCAGGATGGCGGGCAGGAACATTTCCGCCAGGCCCGATGCGAAGGCGCCGCTGGCGGCGCTTGCGCCGCTGGTGCCCAGCAGCGCGTCGGCCACCCAGAGCGCCGGCTTCAGCAGCAGCCCGATCCCATCGAACACGGGCGTGAACTTGGCCAGGCAGATTCCGATGAAACCGACAGCGAGGATGCAGGAGACCACCGTGGCGGCCATGCGAAGGCCATCGCGCAGGTTGTCCAGCACCATGCGGCCTACGGGCGGGCGGGCTTCGTAGCGCCGGATGCCGGCGTCGACCGCCCGTGGCAGAAGGGCGCCGGTGGGCCCCGGGGGCACTGCGGGCGCCGGCTGCGCCAGGCGCGACAGCGGCGGCAGCCACGCGGTGATCGCGGTCACCACGAAGGTGACGGCCAGCGTCGCCCAGAAGTAGAAGCCCCAGTGCGGCATGAGGCCGAGGGTGCGCGCCACCACCACCATGAAGGTGGCCGACACGGTCGAGAACCCTGTGGCGATGATGGCGGCGTCGCGCAGGCCGTAACGTCCCTGCTGGTACATCTGCCGGGTGACCAGCAGTCCGACCGAGTAGCTGCCCACGAAGGAGGCCACCGCATCCAGCGCGGCATGGCCCGGCGTGCGGAACAGCGGCCGCATGATGCGTTCCATCAGGACGCCGATCATCTCGAGCAGCCCGAAGCCGAGCAGGAACGTCAGTGCGACCGCTCCGATGGGGATCAGCACGCCCACCGAAAGCGCCAGCCGCTCGAACAGGAAGGGCAGCATGTCGCGCTGCGCCGCCCAGGCCGGCGTGGCACCCGACAGGTGCAGCACGGCCAGGCCCAGCCCGAGCCACTTCAGGGCCGTGAACACCACGGCGCCGGCACTCGCGCGCCAGCTTCCGTCGCGCAGCGGCTGCACCGCGCCCCAGGTCATCAGGGCCATGATGAACACCACGGCGAGGGTGCGCTGCTCACGTACCAGCCAGCCGCTCAGGTGATCGACGGGGATCGTGTTGCGCCCCCCCACATCGACCTGCACGAAGAACAGGAAGATTCCGATGGCGCTGAATGCCAGCAGCTTGGCCAGGGCCAGCAGGGTGCGTGCGCCGCGCGCGGTGGGATGTATCGAAAGGGGATCCATGGGGGTCTCCAGGATGAGTTGACTTGCAGGTGGGGATTGGAAGGCGCCAAGTTGTATATACATTGTCGGAGACGACGGATCGGAACGTCAATACAATTGACCGTCGTTTGCCCTCAGTGAAAACCCGAATCCGATGCCTGACGCCCTGAATTCCTCCGCGCCGGCCTACCGCCAGATCAAGACCCATGTGCTCGGCCGTATCCACGCAGGCGAATGGCGGGAAGGCGATGCGATTCCAGGGGAGGAGGCGTTGGCCCGCGAGTTCGGCGTGTCCCGCATGACGGTGAACCGCGCCATCCGGGAGCTGAGCGACGAAGGGGTGGTGGAGCGGATCCAGGGCTCGGGCACTTACGTGGCGCAGCAGAAGTACCAGTCGACGCTGGTGGAGATCCGCAACATTGCCGACGAGATTGCCGCGCGCGGCCACAGGCATCGCAGCGAACTGCAGCTGCTCGAGCGCACGCGCGCCAGCGAATCGCAGGCGCGGCGTTTCCGCCTGCGGGCCGGTGAGGGCCTGTTCCACTCACGCGTCGTCCACTTCGAGAACGAGGTGCCGCTGCAGCTCGAAGACCGGTACGTGAATCCGCTCGTGGCGCCGGATTACCTGGCGCAGGACTTCACCACGCAAACGCCGAACGCCTACCTGATGCGCGTCGCGCCCCTGCAGGGCGTCGAGTTCGAGATCGAGGCCTGCGCCGCCCCGGCGGAAGTGGCCGAGTTGCTGCGCATGCGGCCGGGCGAGCCCTGCCTGGTGCTGAACCGGCATACCTACTCGATGGGGCAGGTCGCCACCGTCGCGTCGATGTGGCATCCGGCGGCACGGCACAAGTTCACGGGCAAGTTCTAGCAGCGCAGGAGCGAACGCGCCCGTCGGCCTTGTCCGACAGCCGCTGTCTTTGCATCGGAGCGCCGGGGCAGCCGGGCC
The DNA here is from genome assembly GCA_036733845.1 of Ramlibacter sp. Taxonomy (GTDB): domain Bacteria; phylum Pseudomonadota; class Gammaproteobacteria; order Burkholderiales; family Burkholderiaceae_C; genus Ramlibacter. The sequence goes on along the minus strand of DAIMZU010000066.1, from coordinate 1,632 downwards.
CTCGTATAGCGTGGGTGGCTTGTGGCTGCGTGCCACGGAACCAACCCTCCATTCGCCATGCAAACCAAAAAGCCTGAAGCCATCCAGCGTTTCGACAACCCCGAGCCGCTCTTCCCTGGGGAACCGTGGGTCGCACTCGCCGGTGGCCTCGCTGCCTGGTTCTTCACGCGCAAGCATCCGTCGCTTGCGGTCCGCACGCTCGGGATCTTCGTGGGGGCGACGCTGGTGGCCCGCGCGTCTCATGGGCGCGAACTCATGAGCGACATCATGCGCTGGACCCCGGTGGGCGGCGGGATCAAGCGCGACTCCGACGACGTGGTCTGAGGAAGACGTGGGCTGATACAGAGGGCGCGCCCTCCCCGCGGGGGAGGGCGGCCGGGTGATGCACGCTGCCTTCGGCAAGCGCGCAGGACCATCAGCGCATCAATGCATCAGCGCGGCCGCGTTCCGAGCAGGCGCTCGGACAGCGCGCGCAGGCCGGCGGGCAGCCGTTGCGCGCGCTCCGCGAGCCGGCTGACCCAGCGGCGCAGCACGACATCAACGACGGCATGGACCGCTGCCTGCAACGGCCCCTGTGCGGGTGGAGCCGGCGGTGTGGCCGATGCATCGCGGGCTTGCTCGCCGGCCGGATCGACTGCAGCCGCCGAAGGCGCCGCGGGTGGCGGGACCTCGCGCGGGGCGCGGGGCCTTGCGCGTGCCGCGGTGGAGCGGGCAGGCGCGGGTGAGGAAAGAGCGGGATCGGGCATGGTTCTCCTTGGATGGATGAAAGACGCGGCGACCACGCCCCGCCGCGGGGAGTGGCCCCGCAGCGGGTGGAACGGACATGTCGCCCGGTGGCGACCGTTGCGGGCAGCGCCCGGGCAACGCATGAATTACAGCGTGCGCCTCATGCCACGTCCAGCGAAGCGGTCGGCGCGGCTTCCATGCAGCGCGTGAAGTCGTGGGCGGCCGAGGCGAGGTGGAACACCGAGTTCATGGTGAGCATGGCCGCAGAGATGCGCGCGCTGCGTGCTTGCGCGGGCTCGCCGAAGCGAGCGAGCAAGTCCTCGCACCAGTGGGGCTCGGCGCCGCGGCTTTCCTCTTCCTCGAGCACCAGGCTGTGGTGCACCGATTTGTCCCCGCCCAGCCTGAGGCGGGCGCCCCAGGCCCGTTCGAGCCAGACCATGCCCAGGTGGGTGAGGCAAACCAGCGTGCGCGACCCGATGACGTCGGCGTCGACCTCGGCGCCGTCGGGGTCGGGTTCACCGGGAAAGTTGACCAGGCCGACCAGGCGCAGGCGCTGCATGGTTCGCAGCTGGGCCCGCACCTGCCGCTTGCGGCGCGTGAGGTCGGGTTCGCCGGAGATCCGCTCGGCCAGGGAGACGAAGGCCAGGACGCCCCCACTCTGGTAAGTCCAGGTGAGGGTGGCGGTGCGTTCGACCTCGGGCGTCGTGGCCGGCACCTGCACCATGAGGGCCTCGAGCTCGGGGCGCAGGCGGAAGAAGGCCGGGTGTTCGAGCAGCCGGTCCCAGTCGGAGTGGTCTAGGTTGGCGAGCTTGCCGGTGTCGCGGGATGGCGTTGCGCTCATGGCCTGGCCTTATTGAAGGCGAGAGCGGGTGCGGCAGTCGGCCCGGCTGCGGCGCGGATGGGAGG